>JBHYFA010000034.1:0-28178 GCA_051859825.1 Schleiferiaceae bacterium | reverse complement strand
CACCTTCGCGGAAGGCCACTTGGAAGCGGTCGAAGAAGGTAATGCCGAGGTCGGCTTCGAGGTTTTCGATAATCTTGGTTGACTTGTCGATGCTACAGCCGGAAAGTTGACAGTAGGTTTCGTCAACACCGATAACCAAAAAACGATCATGGTATAGATTGAAGGATGCTTTAAGGGGGCTATTGTGTGCTGACCAGTCGTTAATGAAATCGTGAATTCTTTCACTAATCATCACCAATTGGTCGTTGGTTAACTCTTTATTACTTTGATAAATCCAAATTCTGCTCGACTCGGGCAACTGATCAAAAGCTACATACATAGTGCATTAATTTTTCGTTAGACATTATCGCTCTTAGTGGAGTAAAAGTATTTCTAATAAAAAAAGCACCAAAAAGAGAAAGTGTGTCTGTTGTTTTTGTGTGTTCTTTTTGGTATTACCAAATGTACACAAAATTTTCAATTGAGCTTAATGATTTGACAATAATTTTTCAAATAATCGAATTTATTCGAAAAATCTACATCGCTTATTTGGCTGTCAACCTTGAGCAACGAAGCTATCGAACTTTATAGACAGCCACTAATTGTTTTTCGTGTACGTCCGCCATTTATTCAGAATAGCCTCCATATCATCAGGAAGTTCACTTTCAAACGAAAGTCGTTCGCCCGTTTTCGGGTGCGTAAATCCCAGGGTTTTGGCATGGAGTGCTTGGCGTGGACAAAGATTAAAGCAGTTTTGGATAAACTGTTGGTACTTGCTAAATCGGGTTCCGCGTAAAATTTTATCACCACCGTATTCCGGGTCATTAAACAACGGATGCCCTAGGTGTTTCATGTGAATGCGAATTTGGTGCGTTCTGCCGGTTTCCAATTTACATTCCACTAGGGTTACATAACCAAAGCGTTCCAGAACTTTGTAGTGTGTTATGGCGTGCTTCCCTTGATCACCTTCGGGAAAAACACTCATCACTTTGCGGTTTTGTATGCTCCTGCCAACATTCCCTTCAATGGTTCCTTCATCGAGTTCAACATCTCCCCAAACCAGTGCTTGGTAGGTCCTATCGGATGTGCGGTCGAAAAACTGCTTGGCCAGATGCGCCATGGCAAATTCATTGGCCGCCACTACCATGATACCCGAGGTGTTTTTGTCTAAACGATGCACCAATCCCGGACGAAGGGGATTGTCTTTGGGCTGGGGTAGGTTTTGAAAAATATAGCTTAGTGCATTTACCAATGTTCCGGTGTAATTGCCGTAACCAGGGTGCACTACCATGCCCGCTTCCTTATTGAGTACTATAACATCGGAGTCTTGATAGAGGATGTTTAAAGGAATATTTTCGGGGATTATTTCTTTTTCGCGAGGGGGATAAGTAAGCACTACTTCCACCAGTTCATTGCCCTTTACGCGATAATTTTGTTTCACCTCCACGCCATTCACCCTGAGGGAACCAGCCTTTGCCGCCTGTTGAATTTTGTTTCGTGAGGCGTTTTTTAGGTGAATAGTGAGAAACTTATCAATTCGGAGCGGCTGCTGTCCGGGGTCGGTGGTGTAGCGATGATGAACGTAAAGCTCCTCATCGTCCTCATCCTGCCGAATGTCATCTTCGTGATCTTCAAGCATGCGTAAGATTTACTGATTGATAATGATAAGTCGCTGGTAATTTCCTTCCTTATCGCGGAGAATATAGGTCCCGTTGGGAAGATGTAGATTGATGCTTTCACCTTCGAAGCAGCTGAATCGTGTAAGTGTTTTTCCCACAGCATCAATGACTTCAAAATCATTTTTTCCGTTAAATCCGGAAATTTGGATGTTTCCATTACCCGGATTGGGGTAGGCTTTCCAAGCTCTAACTTTCTTATTTGTAAACGTATTTACCGAAATCTCCGGGGCTTGCGTTCTAAAATAAGGTCGCATCATCAACGTGCCATTAAAAATAGAAGCGAACCATGTTGACCCATCACCATAGATTAAGGTATTACGGTTGGCGTTATTCATATCAAAACCAATATTGAGTTTTGCCGCATCCCGTTGTTTTACGCCAATATAGTATGAGCCTGAAGGTAAAAACGGTCCATCCTCTATTGGGAAAGGGATGAATTGGTTGTGTTCGGAAAATCGGGGAACAAATAAAGAATCGCTTTCGTAAATTTTATTCCCGGGAACGCCGCTGTTGTTTTGGTAAACTACGATTTGAAAGGCGTTATTTCTAGGGTCAGAATCTGCCGGTTGGAAGTACAAGTATAAACCTTTGAGGGTGTCATTAGCTTGTAGAGTATAGGTTGCCAAGGTAATGGCTCCCGGTTGATTCGCAATTCCGTAGGCGCGTTCGGCACTGCCATCGTCGTAGGCGTAATAGTTTCCGAAATGCTGCCGGCGTACTAAGGTGTCATTTCTTCGTAAGCCCACCGCCGTACCCGAGAAAAATGAGCGCATTTCTAGGGTGAAAGGCCCCGTAATGGGCGTAAGTTGAGGGATAAAGTTTTGGTTTATCGCCTGATCCCATTCGATGCGTTGAAAGTGCATAGATCCGTGTCCGGCGGCATCGTTTACGTTTCCGTTTTGATTAATATTGAGGCCTTGGCCGGTAAGTCGGTAACCCGAGAGAATGATGGCTCCTAAGGAACCGGTGGGGACATTTCGTTTGTAACTTTGGGTTACCTGATTACGTGTAAAATTGGTGGGGTTAGCGCTGTAAACCCAATAGGGTAGAGATTCATATCCTCCTACGAGTAGCGTTTGGTGTTGATCGATGAAGGCCACATCTAAGGGAAGGGTGTCATTCGGAGTGCGATTTTCACCTAAATACACGTAGTCAATATTCCAAACATCGAAGGCGCCTCCGGGATTCCCGAAAGAGGTAAAGCGAAAACGAAAGCCTTTAAGCAGCCACTTGGGGTCGTCGATATCAATCAGAACCGACTGGAATCGATTGAAAGGTCCGGAAGTACCCGTAACACCCCAAACACTTTCCCATACCGTGTCGAGCGGTGACCAGAATTCCAACCGCAATGAATCTGAATTTGAGGGGTTTTCGCCTCTTCCGGCTTCTTGGTACAAAAAACCGAGTTTCACATTCTGCGCGTTGTTCAGGTTAATGTGTTTGGAAGTGAGAATATCACACGCTGTTGATCCCTGCCCGAAGTTTATGTCGTACGGCCGACCATTTTCGTCTAATCCATCAAAGGTTGCTACACCCATTGTTGGTGGATTAAAACCGTAGGTGTTGTTGATGTAAACATTGCGATCGGCCCAGCGCAGCGGACTGGGGATGGGCGATCTATCGGAAAAATCATCTACAAACGGAAGATTGATGGTGTCATCGGTTTCCGGGAGGTGGATAAACAATTCGTCGGGCTCGGTAAACCTTTGGGTAGGGGTTGAAAGACTTTCCTGGATTTGCCCGAAGCCTATCTGACAAATAATAAAAGCGCATAACGTAAAAATGCGCTCTTTGTTAATGCTAAGCTTAATCAATTTCCGGTTGGTCATTATAGATGTCGTTATCAAGAGAGTCGAGTAGGGGGTTAGACATTTCAAAAGATAACGAATCAAGCGCTCTTTTATTTTCGTCGTTGGTAAGCCAAAGATCAATGGTTGCTCCCATTCGTAGAGTAGGCTCCCAGGATGGTGCCGGCTCTTGACGGTAAATAAATGCACTGCTTGAATCCGTGATTTCTTCGTCGTAGAGTAAGGCTCCCACATTTAAGCCAAATCCAGAAAGTGCTGTTTTGGCTTCTTCCAAATTAATGTTTTTCAAGTAGGGCACTCTCACTCGTTCGTCAGAAAGTCCCATGCCAACAACTATATCGAAGCGCGTTCCTTTTTGAAACGTGGCGGGGAGTTGGACGTCGCTTCCTCGATGCCTTAATCCCAAAACAACATCCCTTCCTATGTGTGGAACATACACAAAATCACCAATTTCAAACCCCATAGATTCTAAATCGTAGATGGCTCTTCTGCGGGTTTTATCAATTACATCTGGTACGTTGATTTTTCGTGGACCTGCGGCATTTAGTGTGACGGATACTTTTCTGTTGGGTTTTACCACCGACCCAATGGGCGGATAAAGATCAATAACCGATAGGCGGGGAAAAGACGGGTCATACTCGGCAGAATCGATGATTTCGTATCTCAAACCGAGCTTTTCAAACTCCTCCTCCAACTCATTGATGGTGTAAGTTGTAACGTCAGGGATTTCGATGGTTTGTCCCTGTTTGGTGTAAGAAAGAAGCCAATGATACACCCCAAAAATTCCCGTAACGGCAATGATTATCATGATGCCGATGGATATCCATAGATGTTTGGAAATCAAGAAACGGAAAAAGGTCATACTCTAAGGTTAAGTTGTTTGGCTACAATATGCTTTTATCACAAACAAAGTCAAAATTGTAACCTTCTCAATTAGGTAGGCAAATGTACTTGAAGAAAAACGAATATTATATCACACATTTCATTTTTTAGGTTTGCCGTTCAAGTAGCCATTGTGCGTACCTAGCTATTGGTCTTTTCTGAACGACAAAGCATCTTTATAAACCTCATCGCTTAAAGCAAATTCAAGCACTTCCTGAAGATTACTTACATAATGGAAAGTAAGTCCTTTTACATAGTCATCCTTGATTTCCTCAATATCCTGACGATTGTCTTTACAGAGGATGATTTCCTTCACTCCTGCGCGTTTGGCGGCAAGCACTTTTTCTTTGATGCCACCAACGGGAAGTACCTTACCTCTAAGTGTCATTTCGCCGGTCATGGCTATTGCCGGTTTTACCAAGCGTTGGGTGTAGAGAGAGGCCATCGCGGTAAACATGGTTATTCCCGCCGATGGACCGTCTTTGGGTGTAGCGCCTTCGGGAACGTGGATGTGAATATCCCACTTGGAAAATGCCTCCTCGGGAATATTGTAGGCATCGGCTTTAAACCTGAGATACGTACGGGCAATTTGAGCCGATTCCTTCATTACATCACCTAGATTTCCGGTAATGGAAACTTTACCACTGCCTTTGGCAGCCAAACACTCTATGTAGAGCAAGTCGCCACCAACGGGCGTCCAAGCTAGACCGGCAACTACGCCCGGTTGATTTTGATTTTCGTGGGGCTCCTGGCGGTGACGATAAACGCCGAGGATGTTTTTCGCTTCCGTCCAAGTTAATTTTTCGGGAATGGCTTCTTCCGCTGCTACCTTGCGTGCCATTCTACGTGCAAATTTCGCCATGACCTTGTTGAGCCCGCGTACACCAGACTCACGGGTGTAGTGCTCAATGATTTTGCTCATTACGGGTGAAGGAATCTTTACCTGATTGTGCTTCAACCCGTGCTCGGTAAGCTGGTCTGGTAAAAGGTGACGACGCGCGATTTCAACTTTTTCTTCTACCGTATATCCACTTACTTCAATCACCTCCATTCTATCTCGTAAGGCCGGATGAATGGTAGATAAGCTATTCGCAGTGGCGATAAAGAGCACCTTAGAAAGGTCGTAGCCCATTTCTAAGTAGTTGTCGTAAAACTCCTTGTTTTGTTCAGGGTCAAGAACTTCCAACATAGCAGATGATGGGTCGCCATGACTGTCGCGGGTGAGTTTGTCGATTTCGTCTAGGACAAAAACAGGATTTCCCGAGCCCGACTTTTTAAGTTGCTGGAGCAATCTTCCCGGCATCGCCCCGATGTAGGTTTTTCGGTGACCACGGATTTCGGCTTCATCGCGTAAGCCACCTAGCGCCATGCGTACATATTTTCTACCCAAGGCCTCAGCGATGGATTTTCCTAATGAGGTTTTACCAACACCTGGAGGGCCAACAAGACAAAGGATGGGAGCACGTAAATCGCCTTTGAGTTTCAAGACTGCGAGGTGTTCTAGAATCCGATCTTTCACGTCTTCCAAACCGAAGTGGTCTCGATTGAGCACTCTTTCGGCGCGTTTCATTTGGAAGTTATCAGCCGTGTAGGATTGCCACGGAAGATCGAGTAAAAATTCTAGATAGTTGCGCTGAATGCCGTGTTCAGGTACTTGCGGATTGATTCGCTGTAGTTTTTGAAGTTCTTTCTTGAAAAGCTCGGCAATTTCTTTCGACCATTTTTTTGCTTTGGCTCGCTCGCGCATTTCTTCAATCTCCTTCTCGCTCGAATTTCCACCAAGTTCTTCCTGAATGGTTTTCATCTGTTGCTGAAGGAAGTATTCGCGCTGCTGCTGGTCAAATTCAGATTTCACTTTGGTTTGAATCTGATTTTTAACCTCGAGCATTTGCATCTCCTGGGTGAGGTACTTCAATACTTCTTTCGCTCGCTTGTGCAGGTCGTTCTCTTCGAGAAGCGCTTGTTTGTCAATAACATCCAAATTCAAGTTGGAAGAAATGAAGTTAACCATGAAATTATTGCTCTCAATGTTTTTGAGGGCAAAAGCCGCTTCGGAAGGAATATTTGGTGATTCTTTGACGATGGTGGTAGCAACGTCGCGGATGGAACTGATTAGAGCAACAAACTTTGCTGAGTTTTGATTTATTTTCTTATCGTTTATCACTTTGATTCTGGCCGTCATGTAAGGCTCTGTTTTTAGAATCTCTTGAATTTCAAATCGCTTTTTGCCTTGAATGATAACCGTGATGTTGCCGTCGGGCATTTTGAATAAGCGGAGAATTTTCGCTACCGTTCCGATACGGTGAATGTCATCCGTACCGGGATTTTCTATCGTTTCATCCGTTTGTGCAACTACACCAATTATTTTGTTACCCTTATTTGCCTGCTCAATTAGATGCACCGATTTGTCGCGACCGGCGGTAATGGGAATAACTACCCCCGGGAAGAGAACCGTATTTTTAAGTGGGAGAAGGGGTAAATCCTCGGGAGTACTTTCCTCGTTCATTACCTTCTCGTCCTCCGAGCTCATTAGGGGAATGAATTCAGTATCTTCGTTGATCAAGTCATTAAAGCCAAAGGTGTCTTCAAATTGCATATTTTGGAATATCAAAGTTGTGTGTTTTCTAAAAACCTAGACTGCTCATGTTCTTTCAGAATGACAATCATCATACAGTCTAAATGTGTGTTCCTGCAAATGGCAATGCTTATGCCATCTATCATCTTTTCCAATATAGACGGATTTTAGCCAAATGCTTATGTCAGGTATGCCAAATTGGCTTAGTCGCGATTTTCAAAAATCCACTTTAGGATGTTTTTATCAACCTGATCTAATTCCACACCTCTTCTAATCATCACTCTTTCGGCAGTTTCAAAGGCTTTTTCGAGTTTGTATTCGGTTAAGCCCGCAGCTCCACCCCAACTAAATGACGGGATGTAATTTCTGGGGAATCCTGCGCCAAAGATATTGGCACTCACGCCTACTACGGTGCCGGTATTAAACATGGTGTTAATCCCGCACTTGGAATGATCGCCCATAATAAGGCCGCAGAATTGGGTGCCTGTTCGCACAAATCTTTTTTCAACCATCGACCAGAGTTTTACTTCGTCGTAGTTGTTTTTGAGGTTTGAGTTGTTGCTATCGGCGCCGATGTTGCACCATTCTCCCAGCACGGAATTACCTAAAAAGCCATCGTGACCTTTGTTTGACAGACCAAAAATAACCGAGTTGTTTACCTCACCACCTACTTTGGAGTCGGGACCTATGGTTGTAGGGCCGTAAATTTTACTCGCGAGTTTTAAGCCCGAGCGTTCGCCCAAGTAGAGTCCTCCGCGGATAACGCTTCCCTCCATCACTTCACTGTTTTTATCCAAGTAAATGGGGCCGGTGGTTGTGTTGAACACGGCACATTCAGCTTTCACTCCTTCTTCAACAAAGATGCGATCTCCGATGATGGTGTTCGTAGCTGACAGTTTTGCACTCACTCGGCCTTTGGTAAGCATATCGAAATCTTCTTCCATTGCTTGGCCGTTCAACATGAAAATATGCCAAGGGTGCTCAATATGCATGAGGTTTCCAGTGTATTCGATCAATTCAGGGTTTTCGGGAATATGATCTCCTCGAAATGCGATGATGTTGTTTTTATACGTAAGCCCCTGATTGTTTTTACAATTGAGCATTTGCGCCACCAGATCGTCGTTGGTTAGATAGCAGGGATTAATAAGGAAATCAGGTTTTGATTTCGGAGCGGCGTATTTTTCGGATAAATGCGCTTGGGTTTGATAGCCAAATTCGTTGACTTCAGGTAGGCGATTTAGCCATTTTTCTTTTAGCGTAATAATGCCGCAACGCAGTTCAGCAGTGGGACGAGTGAGCGTTAGGGGTTGCAGTTGCAGGGCTTCTTTATCTTCAAAAAATGAAATAACCATAATCAGAAATTTTTTAGGTGACGAAGGTAATGCGAATAAAAATAAAAAAACCGCAACAATTGAATGCTGCGGTTAATCATTTGCTAAGAAGCGACAAATTATTTCTGAAACTTCTTGTAACGGTTGCGGAATTTGTCAACACGTCCGGTAGTGTCAACCAATTTCATCTTACCAGTGTAGTAAGGGTGAGAGAATGAAGAGATTTCCATTTTGATTAACGGATACTCAACTCCATCAACTTCAATTGTGTCTTTAGTATCGGCACAAGAGCGTGAAACGATAACGTCACCAGTACCCATGTCTTTGAATGCAACAGGACGGTAATTTTCCGGATGGATGTCTTTTTTCATCGGGCTATGTATTAATTGTTTTAGGAAAATACTGTTTTCCTAACTGTTTCTTGTTCTACTTTTAGCTCTTATTCGTTGGTAAGGCGAATAATCACGTTCAATTCGTTGGTCTGAAAAAGGGCTTATTTTCAGGGCTGCAAATATACAGTGCTTTTTCTTTAGCACAATATCATTTTTTGAAATATTCAATGTTGATAAAGAAACGATTCATCACGCCGTTTTAAATACCCACAGTTATCTAATTTCTGCGAATAAATCATAATCCTCCGCTGCAGTAATAATCACTTTTACGAAGCTACCCGGACTCAGGTAATTCTCCGAAGCGTCGATAAGAACTTCGTTATCAACATCTGGGGAGTCGAATTCTGTACGAGCGATGTATTTATTTCCTTCTTTGCGGTCAACAATCACAGTGTATTCCTTGCCCACCATTTGCTGGTTTAATTCGTGGGAAATATGTTGCTGCGCCTCCATAATTCTCGCCACACGTTCTTCTTTCACTTCTTGGGGAACGTCATCTTCGTATTGAAAGGCGTGGGTGTTTTCTTCGTGGGAGTAGGTAAAACATCCAAGACGGTTAAATTTACTGTCCTTCACCCATTGAAGCATGGTTTCGAAATCTTCCTCAGTTTCGCCTGGGAATCCCGCAATCAAGGTGGTTCGTATTACTATGCCCGGTACTTTTTCACGCATTTGCTGAATAAGACGGTTGGTTTTTTCCATGGTGGTTCCGCGCCTCATTCTCTTTAGTACGGGATCAGAAATGTGCTGTAGGGGAATGTCTATATAGTTGCACACCTTTGGTTCTTCGCGAATCACGTCGAGAATATCTTCGGGAAATCCGGTAGGGAAGAGGTAGTGCAAACGAATCCATTCGATTCCCTCTACCTTCACCAATTCTCTGAGGAGCTCGGCTAAGTTTCTTTTCTTGTAAATGTCTAGTCCGTAGTAGGTAAGGTCTTGAGCAATGAGAATGAGTTCTTTTACTCCTTTCGCGGCTAGTTTTTGGGTTTCACTAACGAGTTCTTCAATGGGTTTCGATTTGTGTCCGCCTCTCATAAGCGGGATGGCGCAAAAGGCGCACGGACGATCGCAGCCTTCGGATATTTTCAAATAGGCAAAATGCTTGGGTGTGGTGAGAAGGCGCTCGCCAACCAATTCGTGCTTGTAATCAGCGCCAAGTGCTTTGAGCAGAAGAGGTAAATCGCGGGTTCCGAAATATTGATCTACTTCGGGAATTTCTCTCTCTAAATCGGGTTTGTATCTTTCGGATAGACATCCGGTAACAAAAAGTTCATCGATGTTGCCATTGATTTTTTCGTTGGCGTAATGCAAGATGGTATTCACCGATTCTTCTTTGGCATTGTCGATAAAGCCACAGGTATTCACCACGATGATATTGGCATCACCATCACGTCCTTCATGAACCACCTTTTTTCCGGATGCTTCTAACTGTCCACTTAGAACCTCACTGTCGTAAGCGTTTTTGCTACAACCTAGGGTAACAACATTAATGACGTTTTTTTTCGTTGATTTCGTTCGCACTGTTTTGGATTAATTTATATTAATGTATTTTGTTAAACGCGGCGTTTAAATTCCTTTCGTTCCAATCTATGGTTTTTAGAACTAGCCGATTGCGAAAAACATCATAGCTATTGCTACCTCCCCAGCATATTTGTGAAAAGGCGGCTATTCGTGGAAAGCTTTGGTATATTACCTCATCTTGGGTGGGTGTCCATTCGCTCCAGAGCTGGGCGCCCGCACCAATGATTAGTTCGTGTAATTCAGCATCAATGCTCTCTGGCCGAGGCATAAATCTGTAAGCTTTTTCTAAGGGTAGGTCTTTGTACGAGTAATCGAAATAGGTGAATTGATGTTGAGAGTGAACCACTTCGTATCCTGCATTAAGAGTTTTTTCGAGAAGATCATCGTCTCCCTTCCAGAAGTGTACGATGACGTCTTTTGAAAGTTTATGCGGTTTTGGAGAGTAGAATACGGAGTCAAATCCGTGAATGTTGTAACCCAATACTTCGTTCCAGGCCATCATTCTCTTTCCTTTACTTCTGAGAAAATCAGCCATTCTATTGCAGAAATGAACGTGCACGTCTGCCAGAGATGCTAAGTCATGTTCTTCTTTATAGCGATTGATGTCGTTCGACTCCTGCCAATAGTCAAAGAGTACTTCGTCTCCACCGATATGGATGATTTCGCTAGGGAATAGTTCAACTACTTCGCTGAGGATATCTTGAAGGAATGTTATGGTGTTTTCGTTAGCTATATTGAAACTATTGGGGTGTTTTCCAAACGTAGCGGGTACCCGAATATTTTCTCTCTTAACCGCGTGCTCGGGGTATGCAGCCAGTGCTGCAGTAGCGTGACCAGGCATATTGATCTCCGGGATAATATTTATGTTTAGTGCTGCGGCAAATTCTACAATTTCTTTAATGTCTTCTTGTGTGTAGAATCCGCTATGAGGTTCATTCGAACGCTTTTCACTATCCCAGCCCCCAATCTGTGAATTGGTTCTTGTTGCGCCAACTTCGGTGAGTAGAGGGTACTTTTTTATTTCTATTCTCCATCCGGCATCATCGGTTAAATGCCAATGGAAGGTGTTTATTTTTAAATGAGCAAGTTCTACTAGTAGGTTTTTTACAAAGTCTTTTCCGAAAAAGTAACGAGCTTCGTCGAGCATGAAAGATCGCATGCCAACCTTAGGTATATCCACGATGCTAAGTTCTTGCATCATTAAATCTTTTCTGGATGTATGCAAGACTTCTTTCAAAGTAATAAAGCCGTAAAACAAACCCGCTTCGGTAGCAGCTTCAACCTTAATTCCCTTTTTACCAACTTCTAATCGGTAGGCTTCCGGATTATCGAATTCAGCTTTTGAAATATTAAACTCAACCGGAAAAAACTCCCCCTTTTTGCTCTCATCAGCCCAGTAAAAATAATTGTCATTCCAAAATGTTAGGTAAGCGGAAATGCTGTCTTTCAAGGGCTTTGAAAGCGATTGTGTTTGTAAACCTAAGGGTGCTTCTAGTTCAAAAACCCTATTTTCCTTCACCTCAATAGAGGTAGGATAAGGGATAATGACTAAGTTGTATTTTTCACTATCGCCGCTACAGCCGGTTAACACAATAAATAACAGAGCTGCAATTGCTAATTTGATTTTCATAAATGTTTCACCAACCAATTTGTTGTTTGACTCTATGATAGTTATTATTTTAATAATGATTTTACGATTAAATTTCAAGTTGCAAAGTTAAACCCAGTGAAGATTATTTGCAAGTTAATTACACAAGAAATGTGTTATGTTAAAATTGTTTTTTATTATAAATCAATTTATTTGACAACCATGTTTGGGTAAAATAAATTCGATGTTTGATTTATTTTTTTAACATAATATTTCGGGTAATATAGTCTTTTTCCAAGTTCCAACCACGCGCCGGACTATATTCTCTGCCGTAATAGATTATTTGAATGTGCAAATCATTCCATTTTTCTTTTGGGAAAAGGCGTTTAGCGTCTCTTTCGGTTTGTACTACGGATTTTCCATTTGATAGTTTCCATCTGTGCATCAAGCGGTGGATATGGGTGTCAACCGGAAATGCAGGCACGCCAAATCCCTGACTCATCACTACCGAAGCGGTTTTGTGGCCTACTGCCGGTAAAGACTCCAAAGCCTCAAAGTCTGCGGGAACTTCCGAGTTGTACTTATCAATCAATATTTTTGAAAGCTCGAAAATTCCTTTTGATTTCATGGGAACCAAGCCGCATGGCCTCACGATATTGGCAATTTCTTCTAAGCCTAGTTTTACCATGTCACTTGGATTATTTGCTTTGGCAAACAGCAAGGGAGTTATTTTATTCACTCGTTCATCCGTGCATTGAGCAGATAATAATACAGCAATGAGTAAAGTGTAGGTGTCGGTGTGATTTAACGGAATAGGTGGGTTAGGGTAGAGCTTTTCTAGCTCAGTCATCACGTATTCAACGCGTTCTTTTTTTGTCATATTTTATGGTATTTTCACCAGTGTACTTCCACCGGTTTTTACTTCGAAGGGAATTTCTTTGTTGAAAATCATGGAACGAGCAGCAACGGGCCGATATACCAATCGGTATTTTCCCGGCTGCATTGCCAATGTGAAACGGGTTGTGGCGTTTGCCGGAAATGTGTAAATGCTCTCCCACTTCCCATTTTCTTCTCTGATGATGGAGCCGTAAAAGGCCGCATTTGCCTGAAACAAAACAGTTCCCGGACCGGGTATATTGAGCTCGGCTTTCTGTCCGGCTTTTATTTCTACGCTGGTGATAATCGGGGGTAAACTCAGGATTTCTACATCGTACACACCTCTTAGATACGTATGTGTGCCGGGAGCATCTTGATGATAAATGATTTTACCGTTTTGTCTTAGCACCGCCCTGAGGTCTTTGTAGGCTTGGTGCGAAGGCATTTTTATATCTAAAACCCCTCGTGGTAAATCGGCGGAGATGTGGGTGTGCTTGCCGGGATTCAATTGCAGATTTTCTCTAACAACCGGAGGGGTGGAGTGTACAGTCATGCGATAAAGTGGTGCCGGATCTATATATATGGTGTCGGGATTACCGTATTTGTTGAGTGTATGAACAAAGTGGTAAACGGGTTTGCCGGAATACTGCTCGCTGAGCGTAATAGCCACATCGGTTTCGCTGGGTTTGGAAAATTGATCAAACAAATCTACCTGGGCGGAAGAGGGGAGTAAACTGTAGCGAATAACCATTTTCAAGTGATTTTCAAACTCCTTCACCGTGGCGGCATTATAGGTTTTGCCCACGCAGTCTAGTGCTTTAATGTCGTAGTTGCTCATTTCTATACCAATGATGTAGGGTCGAATGGCCACACCTTTTTCTTGTAGAAGTCGGGAGGCAGCACAAGCATCACCATCGCATTCTTCTTTGCCATCAGTAAGTAGGATGATGATGTTTCGTCCTTCGGAATCTGGAAAGTCGGCGGCAGATTTTTCCAGACTGTAAGCAATGGGCGTAGTACCCTTAGCTCGCAGAGATTTTACCTTATTCCTGATATGTCGATAGGAGTTAGCGTGAAAGCCTACCTCTAGCTTGGTGTCATCGCATACTTGGGGAGGGAATTTATGTTGATGTCCATACACTCTTAAAGCAACCTCCGGTGGAGAATCGGTTTTTTCTAAGGAATCTAGGGTATGGGTTAAAATTCGTGTGGCGATTTCCCAGCGTGTACTTCCTTCCCAGTTGGCATTCATGGAGCCGGAGGCATCGAGAATAAATAATATTCGAGTGGGTTGGGCAAAGCTTGAAAGGCTAAGTAGTAAAAAAAGAAGAATGCGCATGGAAAAAAGTATTGGAGCACGAAAGTAATATGTTTGGACAAAATCCAAGCCATAGAGCAAATGATTTTTCGTGCCTTTCGTGTTTTCAAGAAAAACGGGATCATAACGAAGCTATCGGACTTTTTAGATAACCACTTTTGTGTTGTAAATCTGCTACTTACATACCCAACGTATTTTTATTTCTAAAAATCAAAAAAAAACCTTGCGAAAATGCAGCTTGTACTTATTTTTGCCGTCCGAAAAAAGCAATGCCCGGTGAGATGGGTGAGTGGCTTAAACCAGCAGTTTGCTAAACTGTCGTACGGTAACACGTACCGGGGGTTCGAATCCCCCTCTCACCGCAAGATTTTCGGGGTGTGGCGCAGTTGGTAGCGCACCTGGTTTGGGACCAGGGGGCCGCTGGTTCGAGTCCAGTCACCCCGACTTTTTAAAGGTCAAGTAACATAGCGTTGCTTGGCCTTTTTTATTTTCAAAACGATGAATAGGGAAGAGGAGCTATTGATTCATGCTGAGAAAATTGTTCTGCTGGGAAGCGGAGGGATTTTTCTTCCTGATACCTCGAGTTTGTTGATTGCCGACCTCCATATTGGTAAAGCCGCACATTTTCGCAAAGCCGGTGTTCCCATTCCGGCTTCTTCCTCACGAGCCGACTTCCAACGTTTACGTGATCTTATCGTGTCAACAAAACCGAAAGAGTGCATCTTTCTTGGCGACTTAGGACATTCTGATTACAATAAAGAATGGGAGACTTTCCTCGTTCTTCGTGCCGAATTTCCCTCGTTGAAATTTATCCTCATCCGCGGAAATCACGATTCCGCCTCCGATGCTTTCTACCAAAGTCAGGGCATTGACGAAATTCATTTTCAATTAAGACGCAGCACTTTTTTACTTACCCATGAACCCCAAGAGGTTGAGGGTTATTACAACCTAGCTGGTCATTTACATCCGGCGGTGAGCCTGAAAGGAGCAGGCAGACAAAAGCTTGTTTTACCGTGTTTTTTGTTTGCTGATAAATACGGTGTGCTACCCGCCTTTACTCGTTTTTCCGGAAAATATGTGATTAAGCCAGAGGAAGGGCAGCTGGTTTATGCTATTGTGGAAGGGAAAATTTACCCCCTTAACAAAAAAGGCGATTATTGAAGATAGAAGTAGAAAGTTTTTAGGGTTGGTTTTTTAAAGTCCTTAACAATCTCAATCTCTACTTTTGCGACGGTTTTGAAACCAATGCGAGATTATTGAATACATTTATGAATTTGGGTTTAGTAGCATTTGTAAACTCAAATGACGTGTTGCCCACCGACATGTTTCTGTGTAATCGCGTTTTTGTCTCAAGCCATTGATTTAGTGAATAAGAATGTTTATATGTTTCATTTTTTTGTTGAAGTCATTTTATTATGGGCCTTTAATTTGCAAAAGACAATAAAACCTTGAGTTGATGAACCGAGATACCTATATTGTTCCCGTTAAGCGCTTATGGGCTCTATTAGTTGAAGAGCGAAATAATATCTACCCTATTTTTTTCTATGCCATATTGAATGGTATGATTGTTCTCGCTTTACCACTAGGTATTCAAGCAATTTTGAACTTTATTCTGGGAGGGCGTCTTACTACATCTTGGTTTTTACTGGTTTTTTTGGTGACAATGGCCTTAGCTTTTGGTGGTTTTTTGCAAGTTAGTCAGTTGTATTTGGTGGAAAAATTACAACAGCGAATTTTTGCCAAATCAGCTTTTGAGTTTGCCTACCGAATTCCCAGATTTAAACTAAGTGCAATACTCGGTAAGTATCCACCAGAGCTCATCAACCGCTTTTTTGATACCATGAACATTCAAAAGGGCTTGGTGAAATTGCTTGTAGATGCTTCCACAGCAATCATCCAAATCTTTTTTGGACTTCTTTTACTAAGTGTCTATCACCCTTTCTTCGTAGCCTTTAGCTTGGTGCTCATTTTCTTTGTATATCTTTTGTTTCGCGCTACGAGTCCTAAGGGTATGCAAACCAGTTTAAAAGAATCAAGTTCCAAGTACGAAATGGCCTTTTGGCTTGAGGAAATGGCTCGGACTTTAGGTACGTTTAAACTGGCGGGCTACATCGATTTACCGCAGCAAAAGGTTGATAAACTTGCCGAGAACTACATAAAAAATCGTAAGGCTCACTTCCGTGTTCTTATTCAGCAGTACACCATTATGATTGGTTTTAAGGTACTTATCGTAGGTACTTTACTGGTTACGGGTAGTTTATTGCTCATCAATCAAGAGATCAGTGTAGGACAATTCGTGGCAGCGGAAGTAATCATCATCCTCGTTTTGGGGTCTATTGAAAAACTTATCTTGGTACTCGATACCGTTTATGATACGCTTACAGCAACGGAAAAAGTTGGTCAGATCTTCGACATCGAATTAGAAAAGCAATCGGGTAAATTTGCGGAAGATGAAACGCCATTTAAGCTAGAGTTTCGGGATTTGTATTTTAAATATCCCAATACCGAACATGACGTTCTAAAAGGCATAAATCTAAGTATTCCTTCGGGGCAAAAGGTGGTTCTAACGGGTTCTAGTGGTGGTGGAAAATCTACTTTGCTCCATCTTATTGGAGGCTTGTACGACAGCTACCGTGGGAAAATATTCGTCAATGATGTTAATCTAGACCTTTATAATATCAAAGCACTTCGCGCAAAAATTGCTGATAGTAAGTCATTTCAGAGTATTTTCCGTGGTACAATTACTGAAAACATTACCCTTGGAGCCCCCACGGATTTTGGAGTTGGACTCAAAAAAGTATTAGAGATTACCCGTCTTACTGAATACGTTAAAACCTTGTCGGATGGAGAAGAGACGATGATTCTCCCCGAAGGTATGATGATTCCTAATGATGTGGTGCGCAAAATTATTTTGGCTCGTTCGATATTTATGCAGCCTCAGTTGCTTCTTTTGGAATCGTCAATTACAAACCTTCAAGGCGGCGAAAAAGCTCGATTGCTCGATTTCATTTTCCAGCAGCCATACACCATTATAGCTGTGAGCAACGATGAAGATACAATGAAACGGGCAGATCGAATTCTTGTTCAGGAAGACGGGCAGATCGTGTTTGACGGAGATTACCAAGCATTTAAATCGCGTTAGTTATGTTGAAAGTTTCGCGGAAATCTATTATCGAAAAAGACTTTAAGCTCAATCGCTACGGAAGCTACCGCATGACTTTGGTTGGTGGTCAGGCCAAGCGGCAGTTAAAAATACTTTACGGCATAGGGATATTTTTCTTGATTTTCATTTTCCTTCCTTGGACACAAAATACGCGTGGTAGGGGAGTGCTTATTGCTCTAGAGCCGGAAAAGCGCCCCCAAACCATCCACAGCATCATTGCCGGAAGAATTGAAAAGTGGTACGTGAATGAGGGTGACTTTGTCAAAAAAGGCGATACCATTCTCTTCCTTTCGGAAATTGTTGATCAGTTTATGGATCCCCTACTTTTGGATCGTACCCAGAAACAGATTGACGCCAAAGGCTTGTCCGTGCAAGCCTATAATTCAAAAATTTCGGCTCTCGAGCGTCAAATTAAGGCATTACAAGTAGAGCGCGACTACCGCGTTGAACAAGCTGAAAATAAGCTTGAACAAGCCAAACTTCGCGTTCAATCGGATAGCATTTCTTTTGAAGCTGCTAAAATCAACTACGATATCGCAGTAAAGCAGTTTGAACGTTCTAAGAAGTTAGTTGAAGAAGGCCTTCAGTCTTTAACTCAACTCGAAAATCGTGAAAATGCCTTTCAGCGTGAACAAGTGCAAATCATTGCGGCTGAAAACAATCTTTTGATTAGTTATAACGACCTTCTCACCGCCAAGATTGAACTTAATTCTATA
The DNA here is from genome assembly GCA_051859825.1 of Schleiferiaceae bacterium. Classification (GTDB taxonomy): domain Bacteria; phylum Bacteroidota; class Bacteroidia; order Flavobacteriales; family Schleiferiaceae; genus CSBr16-58. The sequence continues at coordinate 10,347 of JBHYFA010000034.1, read as the reverse complement.
CGGGTTGATTTTGATAACCGATTGGCTAAGGCAGAATCGGATTTATTCTCCGCAACCTCCTCCATGCTCGAAACCGAAGTAGATGTAACAAAGTTGCAGAATCAGTATTCAAACTTTGCGGTTCGTGCCGGCAACTACTACGTTCTTGCTCCTCAAGACGGGTATTTTACGCAAGCCATTCAAGTAGGTATTGGTGAAACCATCGAGCGCGGTGCTCGAATTGCCAGTATTATGCCTTCACAGTATCAGTTGGCCGCCGAAATTTTTATTGACCCCATCGATTTGCCTTTGGTGAAACGAGGAAATAAGGTTCGCTTCATATTCGACGGATGGCCGGCTATCGTTTTTAGTGGATGGCCTCAAGTCAGCAATGGTACTTTTGGAGGAGTTGTCTATGCCATTGATAATTTTACCAGTCCGAATAATAAATATCGTATTGTGGTAGTTCCAGATCCGGAAGACAATCCTTGGCCTGAGCCATTGCGCGTGGGCACTGGCGCGGAAGGTATCTTACTATTCTACGATGTGCCGCTTTGGTACGAATTGTGGCGACAACTCAATGGCTTCCCACCAGACTTTTATGATTTGGACTTTGGTGCATTGTATAAGACAAAATAGCATGATAAAAAGGTCGTTAGCTGTTGTGCTTTTTTCTTGCTTCTCCTTTCCGGGGTTTTCGCAATCGGAAATCTTAGATTGGAGCACCTATCTCAATTGGATTGGTCAGCACCATCCCGTTACCAAGCAAGCACAACTTACAGCTGATATTGGTCGAGCATCGGTTTTGTCTGCACGTGGACTTTTTGATCCCGTAGCGTTTGCGTCTATCAACGAAAAGCAGTACAATGAGATTTCGTATTACAATCGTCAGGTTGCCGGTGTTGATATCCCTACACACGGTGGTGTATCTTTTCACGGAACCATGGAACGCAATTCGGGCGTCTATCTCAATCCTGAAAAAACGGTGCCTGATGCAGGGCTTTTTTCTACTGGTGTACGCTTAAATCTTGGTCAGGGCCTGCTCATCGATCAGCGCCGCAGAGCTTTGTGGCAGGCCAAAGCCTTTCGTCAGCAAACCCTTGAAGAGCAGAAGATTCAGCTCAATAATCTATACTTGCAGGCCGCAGCTGCGTATTGGCAGTGGTCTGCCGCCTACGCAAATTTTTTGGCACTTGAGCGAGGTTTAGCCGTATCGATGGAACGGTTTGAAGGTGTACGGAGCAGCTTTTATGTGGGCGAGCTCCCGGCGATCGATACCGTAGAGGCGTACGCCCAAATGCAAAACATCCTTTTTCGCCTTCGTGAGCAGGAAAATAATCTATATGCGCTTCGGCAGCAGGTGGAAACCTTCTTGTGGAATGAGGAGGGAATGCCCATGGAAATCAATGAAAATGTTTTTCCTCAACCCTTAGATACTGAACTTAACAACTTCAATGCATCTTTAGCTGATCTTGAAGAACATCCTAATTTACTTAGTATTGATCGTCAAATCGATATTCTGAATATTGAAAGGCGCTGGAAGGCTGAGCAATTACGACCCGTTTTGTTTGTGCAGTATAATTTACTTACCCAAGAATTTGGAAACTTTGAAGGACACGGTTTTTTTGAAAACAACTACAGTCTTGGCGGAGGTTTTATTTTCCCATTGTTTTTACGTAAAGAAAGAGGTGATCTACGCATAGCAAAGGCGCAGTTAGAGCAAACGAGTCTTGAACGAGATTTCACCCAAGTGCGCCTTCGAAATCAGTTTAAAGCCGAGCTTAATAGTTTGAGAATTGTGCAAGATCAGGTGAATATTTTCACGGATAACGTCAAAAACCTCAGGCTTTTACTCGAAGGTGAGCAAAAGCGTTTTGATATTGGAGAGAGCTCCATATTCTTAATTAACGCCCGAGAAACCACTCTCATTGACGGTATCCTCACGCTAAACCGCACGCGCTCTCAAGAAAAAATCAACGAAGCTAAAGTCCGCCACGCAGCCGGATCAGCCTGGCAGGTGTTTTTCAATTGAGCATAACGAAGCTATCGGACTTTCTAGACAGACATTATTTAGATTTTGTCTACAAGCCTAGTGGCTGCTCTAGAAAGTTCGAGAGCGAGGCTTGCGAAAATTGAAAATTCAGGAGTTTACTGAAGTAAATGACTGGATTTTCAATTGAGCATAACGAAGCTATCGGACTTTCTAGACAGCCACTCAATTTTGGTATCTTCGTTCTACGGATGTAACCCCCTCCACCTGTTTCAACTCCATCACCACACGTTTCAAGTGCTCTACATCTTCCACCAATACGGTGATGATACCCTCAAAAATCCCCGCTTCACTAGAAATATTGATGGATTTAATGTTTACCCGAAAATCATTGGAAATGATTTGGGTGACCTTATTGACCAACCCAACGGTATCAATGCCCTTGAGAACCAAGATAACGATGTTGTCTGCCGATTTGGATAATAACCATTCGGCCTTAATGATTTTGTTGGCGTGTTTCGATTGCAGGGAAATGGCATTGGGGCAGTCGGTTTTGTGAACGCGGATTACGTTTGAATTTGTTTTAAAACCAAAGACTTCATCCCCGGGAATAGGCGAACAGCATTGCGCCATTTCGTGAGGTAGATTGTCGGGGTTATTGCCAAACTTTATTTTTAGCTGGTTAGAAACAGGCAGCGTGTTTTCTTCGGATTCTTTTACTTGCGTTTTTTTCTTCCTTAATCCACCACGAATAATCGACATAAAACGGTTGTTGCGCTGCTTCGCAAATTCCCGAATATGATTATTATCGATGATTCCCTTACCGACCTTTTTGTAGAGTTGTTGTTCGTTTTCTAGGTTGAAATATTGAACAATCTCGTTGATGATTTTTGGAGTGGACTTCAGCTTAATAAAGTTAAGCTTTCTATGTAATGAAGCCTTTCCTTCTTCAATGATTTTTCGTTCTTCTTGACGAATAACTTGCTTGATTTTCGTGCGCGCCTTTGCCGTAATACAGAATTGCAGCCAGTCTTCTTTGGGACTTTGAGCTTTGGAAGTAAGTATCTCTACCTGGTCGCCAGTGCGGAGTTTGTGGCTAAATGGTCGGAGTTTTCCATTAACTTTTACCCCCAGCATTTCGTTACCGATGTCGGTGTGTATTTCGTAGGCAAAATCGAGGGGATAGGAACCCTGAGGCAGACGCAACAAATCTCCTTCTGGAGTAAATACATAAATTTCTTCCGAGAAGAGGTTGAGCTTGAAGTCGTCCACAAACTCTTCGGCAGAACTCGACTTCATTTCCAGTAATTCACGCACTTTTACCAGCCACTGTTCGAGGTAGGCATCTACGGGGTCGTTTTTGTCTTTGTATTTCCAGTGTGCGGCATATCCGTTCTCGGCAATTTCGTCCATCCGAGTGGTGCGAATTTGCACTTCCACCCAATGGCCATCCGGTCCCATAACCGTGACGTGTAAGGATTCGTAGCCATTGGCTTTGGGCTGGGTAATCCAGTCGCGAACGCGCTTGGGGTTAAGTTGGTAAATATTGGTGATAATGGCAAAAACTTTCCAACAGTCGGCCTTTTCCCTTTCGAGAGGACTGTCAACGATGATGCGAATAGCAAACTTATCATAGACTTCTTCAAACCCTATTTTTTGCTCCAGCATTTTTTTACGAATGGAGAAAACGGATTTGGTTCTTTCCTTTATTACGAAGCTCAGTTCTGCTTTATTAAGGTGATCTCTGACGCGTGAAGAAAAGGTTTTCAAATAACGTGTTCGATCGCTTCTTTCTTCTAAAAGTTTACGTTCAATTTCGCTATACACATCTGGTTCAGTGTATTTTAAAGATAAATCTTCGAGTTCTGATTTAATTCCGTGTAAACCAAAACGGTGGGCGAGGGGAGCATAGAGAAATAGGGTTTCCGAGGCTATTTTACGTTGTTTATCCGGACTCATTGAATCCATCGTACGCATATTGTGCAGGCGATCGGCAATTTTGATGAGGATAACCCTCACATCGTCGGAGATAGTTAGAAGGATTTTACGGAAATTTTCCGCCTGCACGGAAATTTCTTTATCAAAAATCTCCGAAATCTTCGTGAGACCATCGATAATTCGCGCAATTTCTTCCCCAAAAAGCCGATTGATATCTTCGAGCGTATAGTCGCTATCCTCCACCACATCGTGCATCAAAGCCGCAGCGATGGCGGTTTTTCCTAAGCCAATGTCTCTACTTACGGTAAGCGCTACTTCGATAGGGTGGAGAATGTAGGGTTCACCAGACTTTCTTCGCACGTTCTTATGTGCGTCCATCGCCAAATCAAAAGCACTGCGAATGAGCTTTTTGTCCTCCTTTGTGAAGTTGCGAAATGACGAGCGAAGAAGACTCCGGTAGCGATTGAGGATGATTTTTTTTTCCTCTTCCTCGCTGAGAGCCATCCAATTTATACAATTGTCAGACTCTTCTGTTTTAATCTTGTTATTGGAATCTACGGCTCCCTCTAGGTCTTCACTCATACGATTAGATGTCGTTGAAAATCAAAATACAAATCTACGTCAAAACCCGACCTAAGTCAAGATTTAGACGCGCTTCATTTGCTCTTTGATCATTTTTACCTGTTCGTTGAACATTTTTTTCTCGTCGAGTTTTTTTACTTCCGTGAGTAAGATTTGTGCTTCGCGTTTTCTGCGACGCGTTAGGGCAATTCCCGCGAGGTTGAGTTTTGCTAGTGCCTGATCACTCTTATTTCGCAATCCAGTAGATAGCGCTTTTTTGAGCAAACCTTCCGCTTTACCAACACCTCTTTGACTTTCGAGCATGCCTTTTAATAGATAATAGTAGGCCGCCTGACTCTTAATTAAACTCTTTTCCGGATTGGAAATTCTGTTGAGGGCTTTTTCGGCTTTTTCTATGTCGTTTTTACGCAAATACCAGAGGGCAACCACAATGTTTTCGTTTCTGAGATAAGTGAGAAAAACCAACGAAGCTAGGAGGATTAGGGAAATCCCGTTGCCGATGTTTCCTTGAGAAAATTGGTAGATACTCCAAACGAATATGAGTCCGGTAAGACCTAATCTAACTATTTTATTCAGCATAATATGATGGACGTTTTTATGGCCGGCAAAAATAGGTTTTAGCACACGTAGAAAAAAACGATTTTTTAGCAGAAGTTTCAATACGTCTGCACTTCGAATTTCAATGCGACTAGTCAAATAAACTTGTATTGACAGCTGAAGAGCTTCGTTGTATATTGCGCTTCCAAATAATTCATTTATGCAATCACGTATTTTATTTCCCATACTTTCTATTATAACTGCTGCAATTGCGATTTCGTGCAGTGGTAAAAAACAGACGGTTGAATCCGATGTTGCTGAGCCCAAAGTGCAAACTGAGCCTTTGCTGCCACCTCTGAATCTAACTTCAGAGCGTCAGCAGGAGCTTTACCGACTTGAGCAGCGTTTTGCTCTTACCATTGTCAATAACGATCGAAACTCTGCGATGGAGGTGTATGTGAGGTCAGAAGAAGAAATGACCTTCGACGTAAATTACAAAGCGCAAATCTTGGAAAATGTTGTTCGCTTTAATTCTTCTTTGGAGCCGGTAAAAATGCCTTCACCAGATTATTTTCCGTCGGCTTGGATGGGAAAAGGAGAGGAGGGAAGCATGTGGTTTACTTATAGAACGGATACCGTATATGAAGATCCGGAGGTTCCGGTTGGCGATTTGGCGTTTCAGGCTCGTAATGAAAACCAGCGTCCTAAGGCATACTTCGAGATTCGTTACCTGCCCAATGGGAGCAGAGATACGCTGAACTACGGCAGAAGCGGATAATAATACCATACGCAATTGTTCAATCTTGGTTAGCACTACCATTACATCAGCCAATGCGGCGGGTATTGTGGCAAGTAATTCTCCAATTTCAACAATATCCTTCGGAAACAACGCCAATCATCTTACTATTGAAAATAATGTGATTATAGGCGGACAGTCGGGGGTGGCTATTAATGGGCTAGCATCTAATAATAACTCAACAGGAAACATTATCCGAAATAATATATTCCTTGACCAACATGCACACGGGATTTATGCGCGCGCTCAAGAAAATTTTGAAATTTTTGGTAATGATATTAGCCGACCAAATCGAACAAATTCAGGTATTTATTCCGGTATTCTTGCCCAATCGGGTATGGCTAATGCACGCATAGAAAATAATCGTATTCATAGCACTCATAGTAGCATGCCAACGAATACTTCAACTTATTATGCCATCGATATCCGTACAAATACTACCTCCATGAGTGCGGCTGCTCCCTTAATAGTTGCGAATAACCAAATTTACGACCTAAATGGAGCGGGCTTGTTACAAGCAATATTTATGAGTAATAATGACCATGTTAAAGTTCTCCATAACACCATCAATATTGATGTTCCTAATGCTTCAGGAACGGCAAATACCCAGCTGTTTCACACTACATCTACCGCCAATAACTGTGAATTCAAAAACAATATCTTGTATTTGAATCATGGTGGTAGTGGTAACCAACATTTGGTATTTGTAAACACCCCTGCTTCTGCAATCGAAATAGACAATAATGCTTATTTTGCAACCGAACTCGGAGTAAATCCTAATGTTCACGTCGGTTTTCATTCTTCAACAAACTTCTCAACTCTAAGCAATTGGCAAACAGCAAACGCTGGTGTATATGACCAAAATTCTGTCTATTTTAACCCATCATTTTTAGGAGGTACGGCAACCGATTTCCTAAGACCCACCACCGGTGCTATCAACAGTATTGGTGCAAACTTCCAAAATGATGTACCCGTAGACTACGATAGCGTTCCTCGTCCTGTAAATCCAGATCCAGGAGCTTATCAATTTACCCCACTGCCTTGTACTGGTGCGTTTGATTTTACCCTAGATTCTGTATTTGCCGGTGGTGCCATCTTTAGCTGGCAGAGTGTAAGTCCAGTAAGTGAGTGGCAAATCGAATGGGATACCTGCGGCTTTGTTCCAGGTTCAGCTATTGGAAACCTCGATTCCGTTGTAACCAATAACACCAACTATCAAACTGCACTTCCAATGGGAGAGTGTTTATGCGTCTATGTACGCGAAAAATGTGCAACTGGTGGATATGGACCATGGACAGGGCCTGTGGAAGTTTGCGTACCATGGGAATACGATTTGGAAATGAACGCCTTACTCTCTCCTTTTAATCGTGATTGTGGCTCAGATAGCGCCGTATTTGCCGTAAGCATAACAAATAATGGAACCTTACCCGCATCTAACTTTGATCTAACAGCCTTTATTACCGGTGATTTAACAGGAACCATAAGTACTACATTTACTGGAACACTTGCGCCAGGAGCAACAGATTCCATAGTGATAGGCACCTTTAATACCAATCCAGGAGGTGTCCTCGAAGTACTCACGGTGGTTGACTGGGTGAATGATAGCTTGCCCGATAACGACTCTATAATTAGCATTCTCGATGTAGCACCCGCCGGACCTATTCAAATATTCTCTGACCCACAGGTTCTTTGTGCCCCTGGGCCAGTGATGTTCTATGTAGAGCCCGCAATGTCATCACCAGATTTGGAGTGGGTGGATATTAATAATAATCTTCTGGGTACAGGTGATTCTATCATTATACCAATGGTTGATTCTACCTTCACTATCAGAGTATTGGCCGATACTGCCTCGGGATCAACCCTCACACAAGCCGTCGGACCTGTTGATAACACCATCGGTGGAGGAGGAATGTTCACATCCCTCAGTGCTCAATCACTGCTTATTGAAGCTTATGACGAAGTAGATATCATCGAAACAACCATATTCCCAGACGGCTCAGGAACTTTATTGGTGGAAATTCGTGAAATACCCTCAAATACCGTTGTGCACAGTATTCCGGTTACAGTTAGTCTTCCTGCCCCTGGAGCAGGAGTAGTAATACCTATAAATGTAACTCTCCAGCCCGGTGCCTATCAGTTTGGAGCAAGCACTACAGGATCAACCATCGGTTTATTCCGAAATAATACCGGTGCAGTTTACCCCTATGGAGACCCCAATTTATTTGAAATTACGGGTAATACGTTTAACCCAATCTTTTACTACTACTACTATAACATCATTATTGCCTCCGGAAGTTGCCCTCGCGAAGATGGCGAACTTACCATAGATGTAGCTGATGGACCAGTGGCAGACTTTTCATTCGTGAATTCTTCTAGCCTCACCGGTGATTTCGTCTTCACCGGTAACGCAGATAGCGTAGCTTGGGATTTTGGTGGACTCGGAACGGCCTTCGGAGATACGGCAAGCTTTATCTTCCCGCAGGCAGATACGTTTGAAGTTTGTGTAGTAGCATTCAACGAATGTGGCTCTGACACCCTTTGCCAAATGGTTTCCATACTCAATATCTCTGTGGATGAATTTGAAGCATTGAGTGATTTGCGCTTGTTCCCTAATCCAACCCAAGGAATAGTGAACCTAAGCCTAACTCAACAAAACAAAGGTGACCTCCTTATCGAAGTGATCGACCTCAGCGGTAGAGTAGTGCTGAAGCAAATCTTCAACAACCACCAAGGAGCCTTCAACCATTCCTTCGATTTGAATACCCTCTCTTCAGGGATGTACCAACTACGTCTCCGCTCACCAGACGGAACAGCCATTCGATCATTCGTGATATCGAAGTAAAATTTCTGATTGAACTAACTAAAACGCCCGGCAATTGTCGGGCGTTTTTCATTTCTATCGCGCTTTAGTATATTTGAGGCTTGAATAAATGCCGAGCATTTTTCCAAAAACCCTTCACTTACGAAACCTCAACTCATGTTCTTTTTTTCCAAGCTTTCTCACAAGTTCCTTCTCACAATTTTATTTAACCTCTGCTTTTTTACCACCATAGCACAATTTAACGTTGCTCCAGCGGCCAGCATTTCGGCGAATAGTTGTTTGGCAGCTCCTTGCACAAACATTAACAATCAGGATGTTGGTGTATGCGGCGTTTTTCAAGTGCAAATTGGAACGGCCAATCCACCCGATACCACACCCGGAGTGAATTGGTTGGAGTGGCATTGGCCATTTGACGAAACTTTTGATAAAATGGTTATCCACCACGCGCACGATGATATGTACTCTCTCACTGGCGCAACCATTCAGTATCACGATGGAAACACCTGGCAAAATCACTTTAGCTTCGCCAACCTTCCACAGCAGTGTATAGATACCATCAACTTTCCGGTGCTCACAACCAATAGAATGCGAATAACCTCCTTTCGCATGACGGGAATTGGCTTAACTACTAATCCCCGATTTAGAGAAATTGAGATTTTTAATATCCCCGAAATCAACGATGCCGGGGTATCGGATTTATTGGAACCAACTACCGTATGCACCGGAAACGAAGATGTCGTGGTGCGCGTGCGAAACTACGGAAACAACCAAATCAACTCGCTTTCGGTAAACTGGAGCGTCAACGGAGTATTACAATCTCCCATTGCCGTTTCTACGCTTATTGATACCACCGGCGGATTAAACCCTTCGTTTATAGATGTTAACTTGGGTAGTGTGAATTTTGTGGCGAACCAAACCTACGCCATCCAAGCTTGGACCTCACTACCCAACGGACAACCCGATCCGAAATCGGTAAATGACACCTTATTCGACACCATCATCCCCGATGTGTCTGGCAGCTACACCATCAATTCCGCACAACCAACGGGCGGCAACAACTTTACTTCCTTCACCGATTTTGCCAATTTCATAAATTCCAGAACCATCTGCGGACCCGTGGTAGTTGATGTTACTCCTAACTCCGGCCCGTACATAGAACGCATTATTTTCTACGATATTGATGGCTCATCGGATACCAATACCATTACGATTAACGGGAACGGAAATGTAATTACCAATCACGGGACAAATACCGCAACAAGGAATACCATATCGATGAACTGGACTAAATATATGCATATTGATAGCCTACAAGTCATAGCCACAGGTCCGGCTTTTGGTTGGGCTCTTTACCTCGGTAATGGAACTCGCTACAATACCTTTACCAATTGTCATTTTGAATCGGATATCAATGCAACGCATTCCACAAATGTGTCTTGCGTGATTACCGGTGGGTTCACCTCAATGGGAACTGGAATGAGTGATTGTCGGTATTTGAATTTTGACAACTGTAAATTTGTGGGCGGATTCTATGGTATAACCATCAGTGGGACAGATATAAACACACCCCGTGAACGTAACTCTATTACCAATTGCACATTCGAAGACCAAAGAATTTGCGCAATATACCTGCGCTCTCAAGATAGTTTGATTGTTACCAACAACGAAATCACGAGGAATAACCGAACCGATCACTCTAACTTT
>JBHYFA010000033.1:0-28221 GCA_051859825.1 Schleiferiaceae bacterium | reverse complement strand
AAAATTAGTTCGTTGACTTTCTCTTTCTCGGAAAATTTCCTGATAATTGAATGAGTAACTCATTCCAAGGGTCAATTTTCCCTGACGATGGTTGAGCAGAAGATTTTGGTTGGATTTATTTCGCGTACCTACTGCGGCGGTAAAACTTCCGTTAGTGCCGTTTTGTCTATCCTTCTTCAAAATAATATTGATAATTCCCGCTGTACCATCGGCATCGTATTTTGATGATGGGTTGGTAATCACCTCTATTCTATCTATTTCACTGGCGGGAAGTTGGTCGAGAAAAGCATTGCGGTCACCTCCAATTAACGCTGAAGGTTTGCCATTAATCCAAATCGTCACATTTGATGAACCCCGAAGCGAAATTCCCCCATCCATATCAACGGATACGGAAGGAATATTTTGCAGTGCATCTTCTGCAGTTCCTCCTTCGGAAACCAAGTTTTGAGACACATCAAAAACGCGCTTATCAATACTCGTAGTCATAAAGGCACGCTCACTCTTCACATCAACACCTTCTAACTGCGAGGCGTCAACTTGCAGAAAAATTCTACCCAGGTCAATTTCATTTCCGCCTAAGCGAATGTCAACAGTTTGGGTTTTGTATCCCAGAAAATAGACCTTTAGCTCAATCTTTCCTTTGGGTGGGGGAATGCGTAAAACAAAAAAACCATCTTCTGCACTCGAACCTCCCTCAATGATATTGTCGTCTCCTTTTGGATAAATAGCAACTTGCGCAAATGGCAAAGGCGTTTCCTCGTCCATCACTCTACCCTTAATGATTATTTGTTCTTGCTGTGCTGTTAGATCGATGCAAGGCAAAAGAGAAAAGAGTAAAACAAAAATCACTGATAGTGAGTAATATCGCCAATGACGCAGCGACTTTTCTCCTTGCTTACTTCCATCATTGTACCGACGAGAAATCAAAACTTTCTGTTGATTAGAAATAAGGAAGGATGTGGTTTTCAAAAACAAAGTGGAGTAGATTTCAAAAAACTATTAAACCGCAATATACAGGTTTGGTTTTATGATTGAAGGATTTTGCAAAATAAAGAAAAATATGGCTGCCATGGAATTAAGCTGTATTAACAAAAAGCGAATATTTTTCCTGCTTTGTGCGTTGGGACACCCTAATACTATTTCATTACAACTAAAGCCATCATAGTATAAGTATTTGCTCCGTAAAAAATGATGTTTCCACCACGAAGGCAAAAAGATATTGCTTCACTAATTTAGAACCACGAAAAGCACGAAATACACGAAAATGTTGCTCCGCATATTATCAACTACGAAAGGCACGAAATACACGAAAATGTTGCTCCGCATAAGATCAACCACGAAAGGCACGAATTACACGAAAATGTTACTCCGCATATTATCAACCACGAAAGGCACAAAATACACGAAAATGTTGCTTGGCAACGGTTGGGGCGGAAATACGGAACTTTGAATGGGCAAAATACACAATCCTTTTTTCGTGTGTTTCGTGTGTTTCGTGGTTCAAGAAAATCAACGGTTCCGAAAAAAAATAACGCAAGACACCCAAAAACCCAAACTATCAAAGAATTATTATAACACACTAAAATAAGTTAAAGTCTCTTCCGAAAATCACCTGCACTCCCAAAGTTATACCACCACGAATCACCCAGCACACAACACTTTCACAACAATAACTTTCTATTTTAACATCTTGCAACAAGTTCAATATTTGCAATGTAAAGGAAATTTAATCTAAAGAATGTCTTACGAAAGAGATTCTGGTGTATTTTTACAGAGATTTATTAATCCTAAAGGTTCTAATTTTGAATTATCACTATCCCAATTCTACCTTGTCAATGCCATCAAATTCAACATTATCAAAGTTCTTAATGAAAAAGGCGAAATGTTGGGTTCGGAAAAACTCCACATTCAACAATCTAAATAATTACTAAATTTGTGCATCCCGTAAATTCGGGATGCACTTTTAATTAGATTACCATGAAAAATTACGTAATATTTTTTTTAGTAAGCATCCTTCCTCTACACGGTCAATTTGAAGATGGGTTTATAAAAGTTTACCCAGGCATGTGGGCTAACTCTGTAGTGGAAATGCCTGACACTACATATATTCTAGATGCAAGAATAAGAACGAATGGAAATATTGATAGAGGCATCAAATTACACCGTTTAAACAGAATGGGTGATATACTCGATACATTTTCATTAAATATTCATTCATGGCCTTTTCCGGGGAGAAGAGGATCTATAACCGTTTTAGCAGATTGTACAGTTGTATCTTTTGTTAGGGACGATATCTTTAATGCACCAGATAAGGCTTATCTCTTAAAATGGCAAATTTACCCTTTTGTTGACACCTTAGCCATAAAGCAAATTTATCCCGATTCTGGTAATGCACGTTGGGAAGGTTTTCAAACCAATAAAATCATCACATTAAATGATGGAAATATCTTGGTTTGTGGGATATTATTTCAACCTACTCCGTTTACACTACAAGGCTACATTGCTAAAATCACCCCAAACCTTGAAATCATTTGGGAAGCGGTACTCGAAGAGCCTGATAATTTGTTTAGAACCATTGACGATATTATTCCGCATAACGATGGAACATTTTTTATCTCCGGTACCAATAGAGTTCGAGGTGGAAATGGTCATAAAAGAGAGTTTATTGCGCATATTGATAGTTTAGGAAATATTATATGGGAACATGTTTTTCCCTTGAATATCCAACCCGCAGCCAATTGGTTTATTGAAGGTGGAACTCCCTACATTGCCTTAGCACAAGACAGCAATGTAGTGGTAATGTATTCTCGTGTACTGGACTGTGGACCCAATGGAGTATGGTGCTGGCGTGATGGATGGTGGAAAGGCGACGCTCGGTTTGTGAAATTCGACTGGAACGGAAACATTTTGATTGATAAACTCATAGGTTCGCCAGATTTTAAATGGGTTGGAGCGAGTAACCTAGAACCAGTTCAAAATGGTGGCTTTGTATTTGGAGGAGTAATTTCTGCACCAAGCTGGAATACTTTTGTGCTACGTGTAGATGAACAAGGCGATAGTATTTGGTGGCGCGAACCCTACTTCGAAAATGGCCGCAGGAGCGGTGGTGATGTAATAATGATTCAAAATATTATCCCCACAATTGACAATGGTTTTTTCGGTGTTGGTTCGGCATTAGTTCCCACTTTACGCGATTTACCTACAGATCCGGCTCAGTTTGTTATGGCCTTTCGCTTAGACAGCAACGGTTGCTACGGACCCAATCACTGCCACAATACTTGGTTTAGCGTAGAAGAAATCCTTTCTGAAAATGAAGAAATAGGTCTTAAGGTATATCCCAATCCGGCGGTTAATGAAGTAAACATCGAGCTTGCGCGTGCGCCGGGTAATTACATGGCTATTATGCGCGATATGCAAGGCCGCGAAGTCCGTCGCATGCCTATGCAAGAAACCGCTGCGGATACCAAGCACCTCCTACTCCCCATTCAAGGGCTTCCCTCAGGAATGTACACCATAGAGGTAATTGGCGAAACGCGACATGTAATGAAGGTGAGGGTGGAGTAGGAAATGTTGCTTTACAAAGGCTGGGGCGGAAATACGGAACTTTGAATGGGCAAAATACACAATCCTTTTTTCGTGCTTTTCGTGTGTTTCGTGGTTCAAGAAAATCAACGGTTCCGAAAAAAATAACGCAAGACACAAATCAAACTCAATATTTTCAATTGAGCGTAACGAAGCTATCGGACTTTCTAGACAGCGGTTATAATAAAGCCTGTTCAAAGTTCAAGTGGCTGCTCTAGAAAGTTCGAGAGCGAGGCTTGCGAAAATTGAAAATCAAGGAGTCTACTGTAGTAAATGACTGGATTTTCAATTGAGCGTAACGAAGCTATCGGACTTTCTAGACAGCCTCTATAATATGGATTTTTTGATGTGAGGATACATGACACCAACCCCTCCAAAACTTTGATAAAACTCCTCCAACCCGGGAATATCACTCCCTTCAAAATCAAAAACACCACCACGCATAGAGCCGTAAAGCAAGAAGTGATCAATGAGTTTTGTCATGGCGCCATGCTTACGTCCGTATTCATCCTGACCACTGAAAAGAAAAACACTGCGCCTTGAAGTTGACGCCAAAAAACCGCTGGCACAAACTGCATTATGCTCATCGTACACACTCACTACCTGACCCATTTTTCGGTAAATCATGGTGTACATAATCTGTCGAATACGGTCGAAATGCCAAGATGTAAAATTTTTAATGTCCGCGGCCTTATTTTCCTGAAAAATGCGAACCAGAACATCAGGAGAGTCATTCTCCAGAATGGTCAAACCGGCCTTTTCTGCCTTTTTTAGATCGCGTTTGCGCTGCGTATTATAGCCAGAGTGAATCTGTTCGTAGCTCTTGCTTAAATCAATTTCGTAGGTTCGACGATAAGAGACTCCCGGAATTTCCACCTGGTTAGCTACGTTGAGATAAATATCGATATGCAAATACGAGGATGGAATAGCGTCGAGGAAGGATTTCACTAAACTAGCATCCGTGGGCTCAGCGCCAAAAATCCCCAATTGCTGCACGCCAAAGGGTCGGTACAAATACGGAATTAACTTAAATTTCCGAGCGTGAACCAAAGGCATCACCCACTCATAATCACCATAAACCAAGGCATCCCATCGGGGCGCCAACATATCTAAATACCAGTGATACGGGTAAAAATGCCCCGAAGGATCTTTCCGAATACAGGCATCCCACTTCTCAGTATCGAGGTCATCTTGCTTTACCAATCGTATCATTTTGCGTAGCGCTTAATCAATGAATCAAAAACTTTCGGCCACCCCCGCCAGCGCGCATCGAGCTCACTAAAACTCCGATGATGCATCACCGGAATAAATAATCCGCCATACTGCTGTACGCGATTAGCAAGTATAACAATCTCCTCCATTGCTCGTTCAGCAGTGTAGCCTTTTTTCTCAGAAAAGTAGGTGTCTAACCAAATAAAGCTGAAAATCTTGAGATCAGTTTCAGCGTTTGCCTCCACGTCGAAAAAACGAAAGGGCAAACTGGTACCCGCACGAAATCCGGGCATTTCGGGATAGCCCATACTGTAATCTTCCGCTATACCCAAGGTTATCAACTGTCGATAAGTAGTAGGAAACTGCAAGCGGATGTAATGCTGACGGCTCTTGGTAATGCTTCTACCCAAAATATCTTCAAGCATTTGTTTCTCTTTTGCCAAAGCTTTGGTGTTGCCAAATGCCGCGTAGGAAGGATGCCAGCCCACCTGCGCATTTTTATCCATCTGACGAATGATGTTTTGGAAATGCGGATTACTAGGATTCAAACTGCGATCGTGTGCCGACATTTTTGCACACAAAACAAAATGAATATAAGGCACATCGCCCGCGATATCCCATTGGAGCTGATAAGTAAAATAGGGATCGTTGGCCGCCTTCATTAAACTTTTCACTCGTTTGCCTATATGTGTATCACGACGGACAATACTCTTCAACAAGCCCAGCAGTCCTCTCATAAATCCCTTGTGCACAAAGGCCGTAGCATTATCTACGTCCACGCTACCAACAAATCCAAATGCAGGTGTAGTAAATGGATTCTCCCCCCAACGCTCAATTGCCTTTTCACAAAATCTGGTGCGCCAGATATCCACCACGGGATACTCCAAAAAACCCATTCGGTAGGCCAAACTTGACAGAGCCGGAAAGCGCCCGTGAATATCTCTTCCGCCAGAATGATACTCTTCGTAGCGGCTAATGCAGTAGAAAATTGCGGCAAACACATCAAAACCGAAGTCGCCCCCTCCGGGAAAAAGCACAACATCTTCACCATCTCCACTCGCCTTAACCCGGCACTTTTTATACGACTGCTCGTTAAGAAAACCGGAGTTAAACACCCACAACAAACCATCTTTCGGTGCATCTTCCGCATACCAAAGTTTGCACGGGCTCTCTATCGCAAAAAAATCTTCTTGACTGGAATAAATCTCAACATCAATGCCTAGCCATTCTTTGAAAAAGGTGGTGAAAATATAGCTTTGGCGTGCCGACTGATATGGAGAATAAATGGCTATCATCCCAATAAGCCTCCGTTAAAATGTAAGGTTTGACCAGTAATATAGTTGGCTTGTTCACCCATAAGGTAGAGAGCGAGCTGCGCCAAATGTGCCGGGTCGCCAAAATCGCCCTTTGGAATATTTGATTTGATTTTTAACTGCAAATCTTCCGGCACTTGATGAATCATCCCCGCGCTTAAGTAGCCCGGCGCCAGAGCGTTTACCGTAATATTCTTAGAAGCCAACTCCGCTGCTTGAGCGCGCATCAACCCCAAGAGTGCCGACTTAGAGGCTGCGTAACAAGACGTACCTGCAACACCCTGCATAGCCACAATGGAGCTGATGTAAACGATTCTACCCCAGGCTTTTTCACGCATACCGGGAATACAAAGCGAACTCAAATGAAAAGCTGCATTGACGTTTACTTCCATTACTTTTTGCCAGTCATCGAGTGGCAACTTCCAGCTCATGGCATTGGCATTAATTCCCGCATTATGAATAAAAACCTCTGGATTACCCAAGCTTTCTTTCACCTGTTGGAAGAGAATCTCCCGTTCAGCGGGAATAGATAAATCGGCTTGAAATACATGCAGCCTATCTTGGGGAGTGAGGTCGCCTTTCAATACCTGAGCTGCCACGGTATGTCCAGCCGCTAAGAGCGCCTCCACAAAATATTTCCCGATACCGCCGGAAGCTCCTGTGAGTAATACAATCATATCCGCACGGTTTTGATGTTTACAAATTCGTGAATGCCCTCCATCGACAGCTCTCCTCCGTAACCACTAGCCTTTTGTCCACCAAAAGGCAATCGCGGATCCGACTTCACCCATTGATTAATGAATACTGCTCCGTCTTCAAACTTACGTGCCAACTGTCGAGCTCGGGCAATATCGCGGGTTACGATGGCTGTACCCAGAGCAAACTTGGTACGTTTGGCTAGTTTTATCGCTTCCTGTTCGGTTTCATAAGTAGTAATGCAGGCCAAAGGCCCAAAGGTTTCTTCATCAAAGGCGGGCATTCCGGGCTTGACTTCGGTGAGCAAAGTGGGCGGGAAATAACACTTTTTTCGTTTACCACTCACAACCTTCTTTGCTCCCATTTTAACGGATTCTTCCAGCTGCTTTTCCAGTTGTTCCGCTAAATCCAAACGAGCCAACGGACCAATGGTAGTTTTGGCATCCATGGGGTCGCCATAGTTCAATTTTTTCATTCTTTCTACCAAAAGAGCCGTAAACTCCTCGGCACGATCAGCCGGAATGATGAGTCGCTTGGCAGCAATGCAACTCTGTCCGGCATTGCCAAATCTACCTTTAAAAGCGAGCTTAGCTGCGAGTTTAATATCGCCATCAGGCAGTAAAACCAAAGCGTTGCTGCCTCCCAGTTCCAAAACACATTTCTTAAGGGCGGCTCCAGCTTGGGCGGCAACGGCGCGTCCGGCCTTTTCGCTCCCGGTCAAACTCACCGCACGTACCGATTGGTGTTCAATTACCTTTGAAGCTTGTTTTTCGGAAATAAACAATTGCTGAAAAGCGTACTCAGGAAAACCGCAGCGCACGAAAGCCTCTTCAACGGCCAAAGAGCAGAGAGGTACCGAAGGAGCGTGTTTTACCACCACTGTATTACCCGCAAGAAGTGTTGGAACGGCAAAACGCAATACTTGCCAAAAGGGGTAATTCCATGGCATAATACCGAAAACCACTCCCAGGGGATCATACTGTACATAGCTGGCAACCGACTCGGTGTGTACATCCTTCGACTTCAAAAACTTGGGCGCATGATCGGCGTAATAGCGAGCCAAACTAGCGCATTTTTCTATTTCGGCACGAGCCTCCACAATGGGCTTCCCCATTTCCGTGGTGATGCTAATAGCGTAAGCCTCACGGTTTTTTTCGAGCTCATCAGCCAAGCGACTTATCAAGCGGCAGCGCTCTGGCAATTTCACCTTTCGCCACTCCTTAAAACCCTTCCATGCAAGTGCCAAACGCTCATTAAGCTCAGCATCAGTGATAGTTGGAAAGCGGGTATTTTCCTTTCCGGTGTAAGGATTTATGCTAATAAACTCCATAATTGAGGATGCTCTTTTTCTAGAAGATTAATCCAATTTTCGGGAAGTATGCTCCCCCCTATTTTGGATGGAATATGCGCTAATTCGTGTTTGCTTGAGTCGAGATGAACTTCTCTGTATCCGTACAAATGCTTTAGTTCACCTACCGTGTCCAATTCAAGCGAAAATTTGTTTTGCTTATGCAAATATTTCAATTGAAAAGCAAAGTCCAATCGGTTGTCATCGACCCATACATTGCGGAAGATAACATCGCGTAAGGAAGTTTGGTTTTGCTCAATAGCCAAATAATTATCTACATAGGCACTGCTAAAGATATCATCACCTAAACTCAATTTCCTTAATGCCTCGGCAAGAAAATGGGTGGTTCGAGCACGTGCCTTATCACGAAAAAACTCCCCACCGCCAGATTCAACCAATACGGTGGCTATGCCTTTGGCCTGAAAAAATTCACCCATTGCTAGAGGGTAATATTCATCAGAAAAACGTGAGGTCTGTGATTTTTCGACCTCGCTGTAGGCCCCTACAATACTGCCAATCAACCCCATTGCCATCTCGCGATTGCTTTCTCTACCGGGGAAGTCTGGTGGAAAAACCGGTGCCAAAAAAGCCATAGTAGCCGGATTAGCCGACGACCCTACGGAAAATATGCTCCGTTGATCGTGCATGTTGAAGGCCCAGTTTGGTTGAAAAGCTTCGGCGCATTCTAGCAAAAAACGACTTTCAGGCACGCTTTGAGTGGGTGCATCACGGTTGATGTCAACACCGGCAGCATTATGACGTGTAAAGGCATAAGCTCCATCGGGGTTGAGCACGGGAATGATACCAATTGAAAGTTTGGAAAAGATTTCTTCATTCGCATTCAACCATTGCAAGGTATCAGCAACGCTGTAGGTAGCGGTGCTTTCGTTTCCGTGCATTTGTGTCCAAATGAGCACCTTCGTTTTTCCGGAGCCACGCTGAAAAAAATGAATGGGTCGCTTTTGCATGGAATAACCTGTTTTCACACAATCCCAATTCTTCCACAACTCCTGTGTTTTTTGAAAAAAATGTTCGGACGTTAAGTAGGGAATGGTATTCAAGGCAGCAAAAGCATCCATGACTACATGAGTTTTTCGATAAGCTGATCGATGCTAAGCCCTTCCGCTTCTGCTTTATAGTTTCGCAGTACCCGATGACGAAGTACGGCCCCGGCTACAGCGCGAACATCGTCGATATCGGGTGAAAGTTTTCCTCGAAGTAGGCCATGACACTTAGCGCCGTTGATGAGTTGCTGTCCGGCTCGTGGTCCCGCTCCCCAGCTAAAGTAATTGGCTGCTAAATCGTTCCCGGGCTGACCAGGACGTGTTTTTCTTGCCAATTGAACTGCGTATTGTAGCACGTTGTCGGCCACAGGGATGTCGCGAAGCAGGCCACGAATATCCAGAATCTGCTCACGTGAAAGCACCTGATTGATTTCCGCAGTGATGGATCCCGTGGTTTGCTTCACGATTTGCATTTCCTCGCTTTCAGAGGGGTAGTCAACAAAAATGCTAAACATAAATCGGTCGAGCTGGGCTTCGGGAAGTGGGTAGGTTCCTTCTTGCTCGATGGGGTTTTGGGTTGCCAAAACAAAAAACGGGTCGGGTAGCGCCATGCGTTTTCCTCCAACCGTCACCGACTTTTCTTGCATTGCTTCGAGTAGCGCAGCCTGCGTTTTAGGAGGCGTACGGTTGATCTCGTCAGCAAGAATAACGTTGGCAAATACGGGACCTTTCACAAAACTAAACTGTCTATTTTGATCGAGAATTTCACTACCGGTAATATCCGAAGGCATCAAGTCTGGCGTAAACTGGATACGAGAGAAATCCAAGCCGAGGGTTTTCGCCACCGTTTGTACCAATAAAGTTTTTGCCAAACCGGGAACCCCAATCAATAGAGCGTGACCACCGCTTAATAGTGCGATAATGAGTTCATCTACTACGGCATCTTGCCCAACTATGACTTGAGAGATTTCTTTCTTGAGATTTTTATACGCAGTCTCTACACTTTTGGCGAGTGCTACTTGGTCGGTATTATTACTTTGCATCGGCGGTAGATTTTTCGGCTCTTAACCAATTATTTTTAAAAGAACACGAGTACTCTTCCGTGTAAACGCGAATATAGGTGTCTTTGATTTTCTGTTCGGTCCATTGGTTGAGACGCTCTTCATTTTTCTTTCGGGCTGCCAAGCTTTTGATAAACTGATAATCATCGCGAAGATTGGCCTTGTGAGGTGGGATTTTCCTGTGAAGTTTAACTATCCTAAAGCCCTCTTTTCCGTCAGGTGTGCGGAAGAAAGTGGCTTTACTCAATTGACCTTCTTCCAATCTTTCCACAATCAAAAACATATCCCTGCGCAAATCGCCCATTTCCCAGCGGGGCTCGCCAGTTTGCGGATTGGTCATCAAACCTTGATTAAACTTGGTATTATCGTCTTGAGAAAAACGTTCAACGGCCATGGAAAAAGTTAGAAACCCTTCAGCAATAAGATCACGAATGGAGTCGAGTTTCTTCTCGGTATCACGTAAGTTTTCGTCGGAGATTTTGGGACGAATAAGAATATGGCGTACATCAAGCTCTTCCCCTCTTCTTGCCAAAAGTTGAACAATATGATAGCCAAATTCGGTGTAGAATGGCTTAGAAATTTCTCCTCTACTGAGGTTAAAAGCCACTGCCTCAAATTCTTTTACAAATTGTCCTCTTTTAATTCCCTTATACTCTCCGCCACTTTTGGCCGAACCGGGATCTTCAGAATACAACACGGCCATGGAAGAAAAACTGCTTCCGCTAAGAATACGTTCTCGAAGATCATTCAATTTATCAATTACTTCCTGCCGAGCTTCAGCGTCCAAATCGGGATAAATCACCAACTGAGAAAGCTCTACTTGCGCATTTATCAATGGTATGCTGTCTTTACTTAAACCCCGAAAAAACTCTTGTACTTCTGAGGGGGTAACTTCAACGTTTCGGGTGATGGTGCTTTGCATGCGCTCCGCTACGAGGTTGTCGTGTACGATAGTCTGAAGCATCTCTTTGATTTCGGGGATAGACTTGCCATAATACTCCGCTACTCTTTCTTCCGAACCCATTTGTTGTGCGAGCATCTTCATACGTCCGTCGATGGTGGCGTCAACTTCATCTTCCCCTACAACGACACTATCCACGTCGGCTTGGTGAATAAGCAGCTTCTCGAAGAGCAATTCTTCTAACACGGCACACTTATCCTCGGGCGTGTTCTTCATAAACCCTTGACGGACGTAGTTGGCGTGGCGTTCTTCCACATCCGATTTTAGAATGATGTTACTCCCTACTACTCCTACAATTCCATCGAGTAGAACTTGAGCAGATAATGAAGTAGGGAAAAGTAATAGGAGAAAGAGAGATTTATAAAAATATCTCAGCCACATTTTTGGAAAGGCCATCTTTAAAAATTTTATGTTCAAGATTATCGAGCACCTCGAGTTTTCGTTTATTCAGCAAAATAGAACGTATGGTGCTCTCAACGTAGGTAACGGGAGCTTCAGTTTCTTTTAGCTTATATTCCAAAACATTGAAGAAATAAACATTCTGATCGTCGGAAAAACGTATTTTCTTTTTTCCGGCTAAAAAATCATTTTGGTTTTCAAGTACGATTGGAAAGTCACGTGCTAAATCCGATACGCTCATCCAAGCGGTGTCTTCCAGACTAAACATAGTTGCAGATTGTACAGCATAACTAAGAAAACGATCTCTATCCTGCTGTCGGGAGCTAAAAAACAACGAACGGAGCTCAGAAACTTTTGGCGCATCAGTAGGGAAAACGGCGTACTCCGTGCGAAAGATATTTTCTTTTAAGCGAAATTGAGATCCATTTTCTTCATAATACTTCTGAATCTCTTCTGCGCTGATATTGGTGTCGAGATTTTCATTTAAGAAGGCTTGTTGGTAAGCATAAATGATCAAATCACGTCGATAGTCTTCAATCTGGAAGTCAAACTGCTTTTGCTGATCAGGCAAATTGAACTCCGCTCTTGAGAGTAATAATTGGTTCTTCACCCAACGGTTCACGTATCGTGTAACCACGGCTATGCTATCTAATGAATCGTTGGGTGCAACAAAACCTCTTAGTTTCATTTCATCCCAAGTCAACACCTTATCATTTACGCGTGCTAACACAATAGCATCACCAGACTTTGCCGTTTTCCAGTCGCAACTAGACAGCAAAGTCATGGCTGTAATTAAGGTGATAAACAAGGGATTCAAAAACTTCATTAAAAAATTATTTAGCGCTTAAAAATAAAGTCTAGGTGTTCAAGCTAGAAAGTTCGGGATTTGGCTTTTAAGCCTCGAAGCTAGCAAACTTTATAGTCGAGCACTATTTATTCTGGATGATTTGAGGTTTTACTTTTTCAAAAACATCCTGGTGAACGATTACTTCAAACTCTCCACGCAATCTATCTACCCACTGCTCTTCTAATTCAACTTGATAAGCAGCACTCGCAGCGCCCCACGCCTCTTTCAATTCTTTAGGCCCGGCTGGTAAAATTTCTTTAACGTGGATAACACGACGCATATTGTCGCCTGCATCGCCGGTAACGGCGGTTTGTCTACCCCAAACTTCATCCAATTCCGCGTAAGTTCCTTTGGTTACAATTGCAGAGTCTTTTCTTACCGCTAGTGGACTGTTTTTCGTAGCTTTATTAATCAGCTTCTCCACTGATTTATTTCTGCCCAAGCGTTTTTGCAACTTCTTTGCGAGCTTAGCATCTTGCGTAAGGTAGATATCTATGCGTGCGCGATCTGGCCATTGAAAAGATGATTGGTTTGCTTCAAAAAACTCGGCTAAGCCTATAGTATCCGTCATACTTGGACGCCAAATTTGCTTCTCCATCAATTCAAAAAGCAGGATTCCGTTGCGGTATTCATTTACTAGATAGCGAAATTCGGGATATTTTGCTTCCAAATTAGCATCTTCATACACCAATACTTGCTCATCTACCCAATTGCGGAAATGCGCCAAGGCTATTCCCTCTTTGCTGTCGCCCTGCACATTTCTCCAATTCTCAGAGATATATTTTGCAAAAGCAAGCTGTCCATTAGACATCGTTCCCAAAGAAAACAGAGGAGCATCCTGCAAGCGTTCCGGAACTTCGTAGCCTTCGGTCATAAAGTTTTTGGGTAAACCATTGATAAAACGATCAAGGTTACGTTGGTTTACTTGAAAATTATATTCACTTTTGAGACGATCGATAGCTGCTCTGCGGCTGATATTTGAGCGTTCATCGCGTTGTACACGCTGCGCTAGTGATGGTTTAACCTCTTCAAAATTACCTGGCCCGGTACGCTCCAAAACCTTGATGATATGCCAGCCGTAAGGAGTACGCACAGGCTCGCTTACATCACCCTTTCTTTGCAAGGCAAATGCAGCGTCCTCAAAAGCCGGAACCATATCGTTGATTCCAAACGATTGTAATTCACCTCCACTATTAGCCGTATTTCTATCTTCAGAATACTGGCGAGCGAGGGTCTCAAATGACTCACCCGCTTTTACTTTTTTATACACTTCATTGATGCGGGCTTCGGCTGCGGCTACTTGCTCCGGTGTACTTTTATCATTAGCAATAGTCATGATATGCGCAACACGAATGGTTCCTCTGGCAATACGCTTATCGGTAGGCATTACAATATGGTATCCAAAACGAGAGCGAACGATTCGGCTAACCTTGTTTACATCCGTTTGGTATGCAGCGGATTCAAATGGGTAAACCATGTGAAAAACGCTGAAATACCCTAAATCACCATCGCGCTTGGCAGAGTACTCATCATCGGAATATTTTTTTGCCAATGCACCAAAGTTGCTGTTATCTGGAGCCAGTTCCTTCAAAATACGGGTAATTTTTTGGTGTGCCCGCAAAGTATCCGCAGGAGCGGCATTTTCGTCCACGGCTACCATGATATGAGAAGCACGGATATCGGTTTTAGAACGCTCATAGGCTTCGAACACCAAACGCTCATCAAGATTCTTATCCATCAAATAAGGCTTGGCGAGTTGACCACGGTAGGCTAAAAATTCGTTACGCACCGATGGAAGTGTATCCAGTCCTTGACGCTCGGCGTCTTTTACCTTTAGCATGAAATTGATGTACAGCTCAAGATATTCTTCCGGCGTTTTCGGATCCACTTCTTGGCCAATTTCACGATTTTTATTGTACACTGCTGCGAATTCACCAGCTGTAACCTCGTCTCCTTCAACAGAAAAAATAACTTTATCTTGCCATTGGGCAAACATCAAATTAATGGACAAGGTCAAAAGTAAAACTGCGTATTTCTTCATAAAGCAATGATAATAAAATTAATTAGTGATGGAGTAGTCCACCAAAGTTAAACACTTTTTTAACAACAACGGGCAAAAATCCGCCCATAAAAACATCGCGTAAAAGTAAAAAGGTGCTGTAAAAGAACAAGCACCTTTACTTTTAAAATTCCTTAATAATTTTTTTTTGAATTATGTCTTATCTGCTCCATAACTCATAACCCAACACTCATAACCCATAACTCAACACTCATAACTCCATCATTTCCTACTGTAGTTCGGTGCTTCCCTAGTAATCACAACGTCGTGGGGGTGACTTTCGTGCACACCAGCGGCGGTAATTCGGCAAAAACGAGCTTTTTCTTGTAACGTGGCTACGTCTTTAGCTCCACAATACCCCATTCCGGCACGGAGTCCTCCAATAAACTGATAAATAACCTCAGAGGCTTCTCCTTTGTACGGAACTCTACCCACAATTCCCTCGGGAACAAGCTTTTTGATGTCATCTTCAACATCTTGGAAATAGCGATCTTTAGAACCACTTTGCATGGCTTCTACCGAGCCCATTCCTCGGTAAGTTTTGTACTTTCGTCCTTCATAAATGAGTGTTTCACCGGGGGTTTCTTTGGTTCCGGCTAAAAGACTTCCGAGCATTACACTCGACGCACCGGCAGCGATAGCCTTTACAATATCGCCAGTGTAGCGGATACCACCGTCGGCAATCACTGGAATACCACTTCCTTTGATAGCATTGGCAACTTCCATTACCGCGGTAAGTTGTGGAACGCCCACACCTGCAACTACGCGAGTGGTACAAATTGAACCAGGCCCGATACCCACTTTTACGGCGTCAGCTCCGGCATTCACTAAGTATCGACCAGCTTCTGCGGTGGCGACGTTTCCTACTACAACATCGATGGAAGGAAATTGTGCTTTCACCTTTTTCAGAGCTTCCACTACTCCTTTTGAATGTCCATGTGCCGTATCAATAATCACCGCGTCAACATTTGAGGCTACCAAGGCTGCTACACGCTCCAAAACATCTCCGGTAACACCTACGGCGGCGGCTACGCGTAATCTACCCAAGCTATCCTTATTTGACTGCGGCTTCATTTTCAGTTTGGTAATATCGCGAAAGGTAATCAAACCTACTAGAGTTCCATCTTTACGAACCACTGGAAGCTTTTCAACCTTGTGTTGCTGCAGGATAATTTCAGCCTGCTCCATGGATGTATGTTCGTTGGCGGTAACTAGTTTGTCACTCGTCATAATATCGGCAACCAAACGATCATCATCACGCTCAAAGCGCAAATCACGGTTGGTAAGAATACCTACAAGCTTTTTATTTTCATCGACAATAGGGATTCCGCCAATCTTGTATTCCGCCATAATCCGCTTCGCTTCCCCAATTTTATTGCTTGCCATCAGCGTTACCGGGTCGAGAATCATTCCACTTTCCGCACGCTTAACTTTTCTAACTTCGATAGCTTGCTGCTCAATTCCCATATTTTTATGGAGAACACCAATTCCACCTTCCTGAGCCATGGCGATGGCCATATTAGATTCCGTAACTGTGTCCATGGCGGCACTTATAATAGGAGTGCGCAAACCAATATTCCGGGAAAAATTTGAGGATATATCTACGTTTCTTGGAAGCACATCAGAGTAGTCAGGTAAGAGTAGAACGTCGTCGTACGTTAGGCCTTCTCCCAAGATTTTTGAGTTATCAAATGACATGTTGAAGCAATTTATAAATTGCGCACAAAAGTACGCAATTATTTCCATAGTGTTACATACAAAAACACAGCGGAAATATTTTGACGGTTCTGTCTAGGCTATAAAGTCCGATGACAGCGTTATGCTCATCAGAAAATCAGGTCATTTACTAATGTAAACTCCCTGATTTTCTGATTTTGCATGCCTTGTCCTCGAACTTTCTAGCCTAGACATTCAGACTTTATAGACAAACACTAGTTACAAGTCCGATAGCTTCGTTATGCTCACCAGAAAATCAGGTCATTTCGACAAGCACGTATCGAAATGACCTGATTATTAAATTTCACAAGTCTTGCTTTAGGACTTTATAGACTGGCACATTATTATCGGATTAAGGTAAATGTGCCCCGTTTCTCTTGCGGCAAACCACCTTCCGTTTGATAACGTAAGAAGTAGGTGTACACTCCGGTAGGCGCTATGTCGCTACCAATTCGTCCATCCCATTCTTGTTGGGGGTCATTGGTTTCAAACAAGACTTTACCCCAGCGGTCGAGAACGATGAAGGAGAAATCTCGGGTGTCTGTAAAGCGATTTTTCGCCCCAAAGGTTCGGTTTGCCTCAATTGGGGAGTCGGGACGGAAGGCGTTTGGTAAAACCACCTTAGCCTCTTGGGTTACGCAAGCGAAGTTAGATCTGCTTATGGCGGGAAGGAATCCGTCAGGTAATCCAATAGGATTATTGCGCTCAACAGCTCGAACTTGATAACACAAGGTGGCATTATCTTTAGAGACATCACGAAGGTCATCTACGAAAACGGTATCGTTAGGACCTAGATTATCTACCAAAAGGGAATATGGTTCATTTTCTCCGAGGGCGCGATAAACTTCGTAACGATCGAGTTCACCAGCATAACCGCGTAGCGCACTCCAAGTGAGCCAATTTTGCTCCGACGGCTTAGCTTCCACATCCAAACGAATGTTATTAATAACGTTAGAAACCGTATCCACACCATTGCAACTATCAGCAGCAACGAGGCGGTAGTAATACACATCGTTGTTTGGGTCTGCTAAATAATCAATGTACGTAAAGGTAAAAGGAGCTGTTTCGGGAACTTCTATTCGTGCCAACTCAAAGAAATGACCCATTGGTTCATTTGAACGCTCAATGATGATTGTACTTGCGTCAGAATCGCCATCGATAAATCCACGGAAGAAAACACCGTCACCTCGAACTTCGGTTTGCGATATATATAGTAGATCCGTAGGATTAGGCACTCCGGGATTCATACATTTTGGTGCAGACTCGGAGATAATAGTACCTCCTGCATAAATGGCAACAACTCGATAACAGTATTCAGCCCCTGTAATAAAATCCGTCTGAACAAACGAGGTGTCCGTAGGTCCTCCAACAAATAGTTGTTGATCGGGCAGTATATTACCTTGATCATTGATATCAGCACGAACTTCGTATCCAATAAGGCTATTACCCCATCCTTCGTAGGAATTCCATGAAAGGGTATTGGTTCCAGCGCATACATCAACATCTGTTTCTAGTAAAATCGTACCGTGAGCAACTACAGGAACGTCGTCACTAATATTACCGCAACTATCTACAGAGATTACTTTAAAACGCTCTATCCGTGATGATGCCTGTGAAGCCAGCCAAGTATAATTGCTTAGTCCACCCACGGTATCAATAATATCCCATTGCTGGGTAGAATCATTAAACCACAATATATAGTAAGCGATTACGTCACCACTTAAGGATTGATTAAAACTGATTTCGGCGAAACCGTCGGAATCTACAGTAACGTAATTGATTTTTATCGTGTCATTATTCGTAACGTCTGAAAACAAGTCGCCAACAAGATTTGAGTAATTGCTACACGTCACCGAGGAGTCTGACGACATAGATTCGTAGAAAACACGGAAGTTTACATCGAGAGAACACACCATTACACCTTCAATCCAGCTTCTACTTATGGTATCCCCTAGCGTTTGCCAAATACCTGACCCGGCTGGCGCTTCCATTTCTATGGTGTACAAGATGGTATCGTTGCTTCCTGGTCGAGGATCGTTCCAATTTAATGAAGCCGTGTCTTTATCAACAGCTGCAATAGGTAGGGATGTAAGGCTTAAATTCAGCGTTCCAACCACATTTGAAGGAGGTGACAAGTAATCGCATCCAACATTTGAAACTAAACGAAAATAGATAGGATGATTAAAAGTATCGGGTAAAACTAGCGTTCCCGGATCAAAATCTACTATAGTATCAATAGTGAAGAAATTACCGGAATTATTTGTGTCGGCCTGAATAGTGTGGTAATTAAACTTAAAGCCTGTATCAACAGGAGGAAGCATTGTTAGTGCTACCCCCGTATCCGTCCTACTTACACAAACTAGTTCTGGTTCAGTAGCAAAACCAGCTTGTACGTCCACAATTACCGTCACCAAAGTACGAGCGGGCGTGGGGCAAAAGTTATCTTCCATCTTCAAGTAGAAAACGTACTCGTTTGAAAATACTCCACAACCAATATTTGCTGCAAGGTGGTTACAATCCGTTTCCCAGAAGAAGTCAATGGTATTATTCAAAGACGAAACGAATCCAGATTGACCTGTTGCCGGTGTTACAATGGCGCAAGGCGGATTTAAACAGGCATTGGTGTCGTTCCAGTTAGCCCCTCCCAACTGACCACTTGCGGCAATAAAGGTGATAGTTTGAAACTGACTATTAGGCAATAAGTCAAAATCCTGTGCATTCATTGTAAAGCGAACACTATCGCCTGCTTCTGCGGTGAAGCGATATGTGTTGGGAGCAGGATTACTCATAGGAAGCGTTGTATCCGGAATAAAGGTTACGGTTGGAGGACTATTCGGAGGTGGAATCATAGGGGGATTTGCTCCCGTGTAGGCAGCATCGCAATTACCAACAAATATTTGCACATCACGATAAACAGCAGCAATTGGCAAGCCGCAGCGATAGGCTAGAACCTCAGTATTGGTTGTAAACGTACCTGATAAATGTGATTCAAACGTAATCAAACCAGTTACAGGATCAAGAACAGCCCCTACACTAGGAGCAGCGGCCGGCAAAGGATTATTAAAAGTATATGGAGAAACGTAATTCACACTGGCTGTTGCACTGATCATAGGGGTAGCCCAATCATACACTAGAGAGTCTAGTTCAGCGTCAAAAGCCAAAGGTCCATACGTAAATTCATCACCAACGCAGGCGGTAACGTTAGGTAATTCAAGAAACTCCGGAGAGTTATCATAACACGGGAACATAGAAAGAAACGGAGGTAATGCGCCATGCGAGCGAGGGTTTGGCACGTCAGGGTAAGGATACATTTCAGATTTCAAAAAGAAGTTAGGACCTCCACTTACGTTAGTAGCATTATTACGGCAGCAATGTGGCCCAATAGAAACGACCCACGCACCGTTTTGTGGAGGAGATCCGTTGAGCTGCATAGCATTGGAGCGAAACACCCATTCGGCCACAGCTCCCGCTCCATTCAGTGGACCTGTTGCACTTTGGTTGACAATAGGCGGCCCGCAAGCCCAAGACAAATCTGAATCAAAACAATCGGGGGAGATATCGGTAACAGTTACCAAAATAGGAGGTGAACTATTAGGCCCTCCACCAGAATACCCGCCAACCACAAACGGCATATTAAACGTATTAAAAATACTCACTAAGCCTGTGCAATCACCATAAAACTTAGCAATAAAAACAAACTTCCCGTGATCGGCAATGGTAAAGTTTGCATTATACTCTGCATTTATTTCTAAACGATTATCCGGACTAATACAAAGCCAGAAAATCTCTCCTCCACGGGCGTGACTTGCGAGAGATTGGTTCGTAGGTAGAAAAAATGCAAGACTGAGAAACGCGACCAGAAAAAACGAGTTGCGATTTTGCTTAATACTAGAAAAAATATTTTTCATAATAACTGTGAGTTAAGTGCTTTACAGATATTTAAAATCTATAAATCACAATGATTAGTAAACAACCTTCACAAAGGTAAGCAACTAAGTTTGTTTCACTAAACCTCAATTATTAAAACACCTTGAAAGTTTATTTTACGGAAATGACTAGTATTCGAACCAACAAAAAAGGAGGCCGAAGCCTCCTTAAAGATTATATCAAAGCAATCAATTATTGTATCAGAGTAAATGTGCCTCGCACTTCTTCAGGCAAACCGCCTACCGACTGATAGCGTAAGAAGTAGGTATAAACACCAGTGGGCGCAAGGTTAGAACCAATATAACCATCCCATTCATTATCGGGGTTATTGGTTTCAAACACAACTTTACCCCAGCGGTCGATCACGATAAAGTTGAAGTCACGCACATCGGTAAAGCGATTCTTTACACCAAAGGTTCTATTTGCTTCGATTGGCGATAATGGACGGAAAGCATTAGGAAGAACAATTTTAGCTTGTTGAGTTACACAAGTAATGTTTGATCTACTTCTAAATGGTTTAAATCCGTCAGGCAAAGGAAGTGGATTATTGCGTTCAATTGCACGAACATGATAACACAATGTAGCAGCATCAGCCGGAAGTCCGCGTAAGTCATCTACAAAGACCGTGTCTCTAGGACTAACGTTTGGAGCTATTAGACGCATTGCTTCATTTTCACCCTCAGAGCGATACACTTCATAGCGATCTAACTCACCGAGGAAACCTACATGCGCATTCCAAGTAACCCAGTTTTGCTCTGAGCGCTTAGCCTCAACATCCACGCGAATATTATTCATAACATTGGACGTAGTATCTACCCCTCCACAACTATCAGCGGAAATAAGTCTATAGTAGTAAACATCATTATTAGGGTCAGCCAAGTAATCGATATAGGTAAAGGTATATGGAGCGCTGTTCGGCACTTTAATAGTTGCCAAAGTGAAATACGTACCATTAGGCGATGTTGAACGCTCAATAATCAAATCTGTTGCGTCCGCATCAGGATCAACGAAGCCTCTAAAGAAGATTCCATCTCCTCGAACATCTGTTTCCGAAATGTAAAGAAGCTCCATAGGGTTAGGAACACCAGGGTTCATACAGGCTGGTGCCGATTCCGATATTCGCACACTATCCATATGTTTAGCCACAACACGATAACAGTATTCAGCGCCTGAAATAAATTCAGTCTGTACGAAAACGGTATCTTCCATAGTCCCGCTGAATAACACCTGGTTTGGCAACAATCCCAAGTTAGGATCATTGATATCTGCAACCACATCATACCCAACTAAACTATTGCCCCATCCATTATATCGATTCCAAGATATTGTATTTGTACCGCCACAAACATCAACATCTGTTTCAATTAAAAGCGTGTTATGTGGCACTACCGGAATATCATCACTAATATTACCACAACTATCTACGGAGATAACTTTAAACTGCTCTACACGAGAATCAGCCTGAGAAGCCAACCAAGTATATGAGCTAAGACCACCAACGGTATCAATAATATCCCAAGTTTGGGTAGCGGTATTAAAGTGCAGAATATAATAGGCTACAACATCACCGCTATTAGATTGATTGAAATTTATCACGGCGAAACCATCGGAGTCAACAGTTACATAATTAATTTTGATTGTATCATTATTTGTAACATCGGAAAATAGACCGCCAATCAAATTGGAATAATTCGTACAAGTTACACTAGAGTCTATTGAGGTGCTCTCGTAAGAAACTCTAAAGTTAACATCAAGCGAACAAACCATTACCCCTTGCAACCATGCTCTCGAAGTGGTGTCACCTAACGTCTGCCAAATACCTGATCCGGCAGGAGCTTCCATTTCTACAGTGTAGAGAATACTCGATGCAGGTGTACCCGGTCTTGGATTATTCCAGTTTAATAATGCAGTATCTTTATCAACAGCAGCCAAAGGAAGTTGTGTCAACTGAAGGTTTAATGTAGCAACTATATTAGATGGATCAGAGATATAATCACAACCTACGTTTGTAACAATACGGAACTGAACGGGGTGAGAAAATGTATCTGGATACACTAAAGTCCCAGGATCAAAAGCATTTACAGTATCGTAGGCAAAGAAGTTACCCGATAGATTAGTGTCAATTTGAATTACGTGATAGTTAAACTTGAAACCTGTATCAGTTGGAGGAAGCATAGTAAGCTCAACATCTGACCCTACTCTACTCAAACAAACAATTTCTGGTTCGGTGGCGAAACCTGCCTGCACATCTACTACCACAGTAACCAAAGTACGTGAAGGTGTAGGACAGAAGTTATCTTCCATTTTGAGGTAGAAAACGTACTCGTTAGAGAACACCCCACAACCTACGTTTGCAGCAAGGTGATTACAGTCTGTCTGCCAGAAAAATTCAATAGTATTATTCAATGATGAAACAAAACCTGTTTGACCAGTAGCCGGAGTAATCAAAGCACATGGGGGATTCAAACAATCATTAGGGTCATTCCAGTTAGCCCCACCCAACTGCCCACTTGCAGCAACGAAGGTAATAGTTTGAAACTGGCTATTGGGAAGAAGGTCGAAATCCTGAGCATTCATGGTAAACCTTACGGTATCGCCGGCCTCTGCGACGAAGCGATAGGTATTCGGTGCTGGCATGGTCATAGGAAGTGTTGTGTCCGGGATAAATGTTACTGTTGGTGCACTATTCGTAGGAACCATCATTGGAGGGTTTGCCGTAGTGTAAGCTGCCGGACAGTTAGCCGTTACAATTTGAACATCTCGATAAACTGCCGCAATTGGCAAACCACAACGGTAAGCAAGCACTTCAGTGTTTGTGGTAAAGGTTCCATTAACATGAGATTCAAAAGTAATCAAACCTGTAATAGGATCTAGGTTAGCGGCTACACTTGGTGCCGCGGATGGCATAGGATTCGTGAAGGTAAAACCTGCTTGATAAGGAACAGAAGTTGTCTGGTTAACAAGCGGCGCTGCCCAATCATAAATCAAGGAGTCCAGCTCAACGTCAAAAGCGAGCGGCCCATAAGTAGAAGGCTCACCCTGACAAGAAACAACACTAGGAAGCTCAAGAAACTCTGGAGAGTTATCGTAACAAGGAAACATACTCATAAATGGAGGCAAAGCACCATGAGCACGTGGGTTAGGCACATTAGGATATGGGTACATCTCGGATTTCAGAAAAAACTGAGGCTGACCAACAACATTGTTGGCACTATTTCTACAGCAGTGTGGCCCTAAAGTGATTGTCCAAGCTCCATTCTGTGGTGGGCTACCATTCAATTGCATGGCGTTCGAACGATATACAAACTCGGCAACTGCACCAGCTCCATTCAATGGACCTGTAGCACTGTTACTCGTAATAGGAGGCCCACAAGCCCAAGCTAATGAAGTACTAAAACAGTTGGGAGAAATATCCGTAGTGGAAACCAAAATGGTAGGTGAGCTATTAGGACCACCACCAGAGTAACCTCCAACTACAAAGTTTACATTAAAATTATTGAATATGTTAATCGCTCCAGTACAATCTCCATACAACTTAGCAATAAAAACAAACTTACCATGATCAGCTATGGTGAAGTTTGCATTGAAATTAGAGTTAATTTCTAGCCTATTATCAGGACTGATACAGTACCAAAAAATTTCCCCCCCGCGTACGTGGGTAGCATAAGCCGATAGCTGCACAAATGCAAGGGCAACGAGTAAAAGATACTTTTTCATATAGTAAAGAATTAATAGCCAATTTTTTTGGTGAATTGCTTAACTTAAACAATTCATTTTTAACCGCACAAATATAATAATAAAATCACAAGTATTTTTTTTGAAAAATAGTCAAGTAATCAATTTTTTATTTTGAGGCGAATATTGATAGTTTACGTCAAAAAACAAATCCTATAGATAATTGCAACATCCCTGGTCGAGAAGATGAATCTCCCATGTCCTTGGGAAAAATATTTGAAAGCCCTAAATCATAACTCAATGACACCTCCACAAAGCTCAATCGCACACCTCCACTAACAACCCAACCCCATTGCAAGCGTCGAACCTCATCTGCCAAAGACTCCAAGCCTTCCGTTTCTCGTACCGATAAAATACCATGACCCGCCAGCCCCGTCTGTGCAAAAATGGTTATAGCACTTACGTCAAGCAACTCTAGTCCAATTAAAGCTGGAACACGCATTTGCGTAAACTCTAATGAACCTTGAATTGTACTGTTATCCACATCATACTCCAATTCAGATTCTGACCCCAACACATGCAAGCCCGTACGAAAATAAAACGAACTCCCAAACATTACATCACCCCCAAACTGAAATCCCCTGCGCATAAATGAACTATTCCCAGACTCAGGGTTAGAAATATGATACCCATTCACACCTCCTCCTACATATAGAAACTGAGCCTGAGTTTCCGTAAGACTCATCACCATAAGTAAACTAAAAAAAACAATGACTTTCCGCATAAATATCGAGTGTTATATGATTGCCCAAATGTACATAATTATTTTCATTGACACCAAAGTCAGGCTTTAGACATATCTACCAATTCTACCTCACTAATAATACTTACGCCCAACTTCTCCGCCTTTTCCAATTTCGCCGGCCCCATGTTGTTTCCCGCTACCAAAAAACTGGTCTTCGCACTCACACTCCCCACTACTTTTCCGCCGTAATTCACAATAAATTCTTTGATGCTATCCCGGTCAAAATTCTCAAAAACTCCAGACACAACAAAGGTCTTGCCCTCAAAAGCATTCCCAAGAACCTGATTTACCTCCGATTTATCTAATGCCAACCGCAATCCAGCCGCTCGTAATTCTTCAATCAACACTTTACTCGCTTCCCTACGAAAAAAGTCGAACACACTTCGAGCTATTGTCTCCCCAATTTCGTCAACCGCTACCAATTGCTCCACATCAGCCTCCATCAAAGCATCAATACTCGGGAAGGCTTCTGCCAATTTCTGAGCAACCGTCTCACCAACGTGTCGGATACCCAAGCCAAACAAAACGCGCTCATAGCCCTGTGCCTTAGAAGCCTCGATTCCATTGACGGCATTCTCCGCAGATTTTCTGGCCATGCGATCTAAAGGCAACAAATCCTCAACTTTTAACTTATACAAATCGGCAATACCACTAATTAAGCCCGCCTTGAAAAACTGCTTCACCGTCTCTGAACCAATACCATCAATATCCATGGCTTTGCGTGAAATGAAGTGCTGAACTTTTCCTATGCGCTGCGGCGGACAAGTAAATTCAGCCGGACAATAATGCACCGCCTCGCCCTCCGGACGCACTAACTCAGTGGAACATTCCGGACAGTGTGTAATATACTCAAACGGCAAAGCACCGGAACCACGGCGTTCAATGACTACACTGGTAACCTTGGGAATAATATCGCCCCCCTTCTCCACCCGCACAGCATCTCCAATACGCAAATCCAAGCGAGCAATCTGATCGGCATTGTGAAGGGAAGCGCGCTTTACGGTAGTACCCGCCAAGGAAACAGGCTCCAATTCCGCAACCGGAGTTATAGCCCCTGTTCGTCCCACTTGAAAACTTACATCCTTTAATATGGTAATCGCCTCTTCCGCAGCAAATTTGTAAGCGATGGCCCAGCGAGGCGACTTAGCCGTATATCCCAGCTCCTCCTGATTCTCTACCTCATCTACCTTAATTACCACACCATCAATTTCAAATGGCAACTGCAGGCGATGTTCATTCCAATAAGAAATAAAATCCATAACTTCCTGCACACTCGAAACTCTACGCACATAATTATCATATACCAAGGGCGTATGGAAACCCCATGAAGTAGCTTTTTCCAAAGACGAAAAATGTGAATCGGTTTTCCAAATATCACTCACCACAGAATATGCAAAACAATCAAGACGACGCCTGGCTACCTCCGCACTATCCTGAAGCTTTAAACTTCCCGAAGCAGCATTTCGAGGATTAGCAAATACTTCTTGACCCTCCGAAGCACGCACTTCATTGAGCATGCTAAAAGATTTTTTTGACATAAATATCTCCCCGCGAATTTCAAACTGCTCAGGAAAATCACCTTCTAGCCGTAGCGGTATAGTGCGAATGGTACGTACGTTAGAGGTAATATCGTCACCAGACTTCCCATCGCCACGCGTAGTAGCTCGCACCAATTCACCCTTTTCGTATCGTAAAGAAATAGCTGCTCCATCATACTTCAATTCACACACAAAGCGCATTTCTTTATCGCCCAACAATTTTTTCGTACGCGCCACCCAAGCTTCGATTTCTTCCTTGCTATAGGAATTAGACAACGAAAGCATCGGGTAAGCGTGCTTGATGGTTTGAAAATTTTTGGTCACCGCACCTCCAACCCTTTGAGTAGGCGAATTCGCATCGAACTGCTCGGGATATTTATTTTCCAAAAACTGCAGTTCCTCCAAAAGAGCGTCAAATTCCCGGTCGCTGATTTCTGGTTTGTCGAGGATATAATATAGGTGATTATGGCGATTGAGTTCCTTTCTCAAAAACTCAATCCGCTCAACCTCAGGATTTTCTTGCGAAAATAAATCGCTCATGGCCGTTGATATCTTTACGTATTTCTATGTCGGTAAATATAGGTTCAACTAGACAATCCACAACCCCTTTGGCGCCGTCGTAATGAATTTCAAAAGCCAGTAAAGCTCCCGACCTAAGTTTAGTTTCTGCCAAATTCGCGATTTTTCGGTAAAAAAGAAAAGGATCATCATTGGGAACGAATAAGGCCAAATGCGGCTCGTGATTCACCACTACATCTTCCATCTCCGACTTTTTGTCCCAGGGAATATAAGGTGGATTGCTGATTATCAAATCAAACTGTGATAAATCTTGAAGATCATCATTTAATAAATCTCGCTGATGAACGGAAATATCAAGCCGATTAAGGGCGGCATTCTTTCTGGCAGTTTCGCAAGCTTCGGCGGAAACGTCGATGGCGTGAACTTCCCAATTGGGTAAAACTTTCTTTAGCGCGAGGGCAATAGCTCCTGAACCCGTACCAATATCTAAAGCACGACCACGGGAAGGCAGTCGCTTTATTGCTTCAAAAATCAGCTCCTCTGTTTCGGGACGAGGAATAAGCACCGATTGATTTACTTCTATTTTTACATCAGCAAAATCGCAAAAGCCCAAAGCATACTGATAAGGCATTCCCGAATGAAGCTTTTCCAGAAATTCACTCCAAGATACTTGCAAGGACTCGGGGATATCTACCCAAGAATGGAGGATTTCATTACAGCGATAATCATCGATAGCGGAAGAAAAAAAGGCGCGGGCAATATGCCGAAACTCGGTGGGGGTATATCGATCTGCCAGAGAATCCGCTGCATCGCTTACCCGCAAAAAAGATTTGTTTTCCATTTTATAAAGCCATCGTTATTAAGGATAGCCCAATCATTATAAGTTCTTCACAATCCTTAGTGCCTCCTCCATGTGACGTTCAGCTTGAAGTTGACTGTTGAAAGAATGAACAATTTCCGCCTCAGCATTCATCACGTAGGTGACTCTACCGGGGAGCAAACCAAGAAGATTGGTAGGCACACCTACTTCTTTGCGAAACTTTGAGTTTGTATCAGACAACAATCGAAAGGGAAGGTTGTGTTTTTTGGCAAAATTAGCGTGGGAAACTGGACTATCGCTACTTATTCCGATAACTGGGACGCCCAAATCTTGAAAATCCTCGTAAGCATCGCGGAAACTACACGCTTGTTTTGTGCAGCCGGGGGTGTCGTCTTTTGGGTAAAAATACACGACAAAAGGTTTGCCTTTCAACTGATTCATATCGAACTCTTTCCCGGTTTGGTCGAGCATTTTTTTAAGGGGGAATTTTTTCTTGGTTGACATTGGGGGTGATTAATTGTTATTTGAATTTAACTGATGGGGTAAAATAAAGTTCGATTGAGAGAGGGGCGTTTTTTTTAACCACATAGGCACATAGGGCACATAGATTCACATAGTTATTTTAGTTCACATAGATACACATAGAGGCACATAGACATATAGGACACATAGGACACATACGAATATAACGAAGGGCGCATAGGGAATTTTAACGAAGGGCACATAGGGCACATAGAGG
>JBHYFA010000032.1:0-28802 GCA_051859825.1 Schleiferiaceae bacterium | reverse complement strand
GGTGTGCATTGTGCCTTTCTTGCAACACGGACATGGACGATGCTTAGGGGTTAATATCACGCGAGAATACTTTAGCCATAGACTTCGGAAGCAATCCTTTTATTACCCCGTCCGAAGACTTAGCACAACTCCGATTTATCTCTAGTTTTCCACGTTAATCAAATAAAATTCTTTAAATCAATCAGTAATATCGTCCTCATAGGATATATTTGCAGGGAAAACTTAAGATAAATCGCTTTAAGTTGGCAACAAGCGTAGAAAAAAAGCCTACCCTTGGAGACAGAATTTTCAGATATTGACTATCTTTGTAGGTATGAGAACAGTAAATATTAAAATACCAGACACCGTTGAACTTGATGATAAAGATATAGCAATGATAGTTGCTTCAACGCTTTAGGAAAAAGGGAAACTTTCCATTGGACAAGCCGCTGAATTAGCAGGATTGACTAAGCGGACATTTGCTGAACTCCTTGGAAAGTATGACGTCTCAATCTTTAACTACCCCCCGTCTGACCTGACAAGAGACGTGAAAAATGCCTAAAATCATCATCTCAAATACAAGCTGTTTGATAATCCTGAATAAAATCGGGGAACTTGATTTATTGTGCCAACTTTACAATACGGTGACAATTACGCGTGATATTTTACTGGAATTTGGAGAACAACTTCTTGACTGGATTGAAGTTCAACAAGCAAAAGACCAATACAGACAACAATTGCTTGAAATGCAGATTGACAAGGGAGAAGCCAGCGCAATAGCATTGGCTTTGGAGACCGCAGATAATACCGTAATCCTCGATGACTGGAAAGCAAGAAAATTGGCTGAGCGTTTAGGATTATCTGTGACCGGAACATTAGGAGTGATAATAAGAGCCAAGAATACCGGACTAATACAATCAAACCGTATTTGGAGAAAATTAGGGAAACAAATTTCAGGATTTCGGAAGAATTAGAACAGATTGCATTGAAAGAAGCAAACGAAAAACAATAAACCCAGACAAAAACGCCAGTATGCAAACAGACAAGCTTTCGTCGGGCTTGAAGAGCTATCAACCACGAAGCGCTCTTGAATACCATTGAAAATAAACAGTACATGAAAAACCGCGAAGCGCTCTTGAGTACTCTTGAAAATAAACAATCTACGGAAAATGAAAGCGATATTGAACGCTAACTTAGGAAGCGGTGATTAACTTGCTTCTGCGGTATCGCAAGAATGTGCATATTTAAGATGAAAATGAGGATTTTTGACGAACTTACGTTATGCTTTATTCTTAAGAAAGCAAAAAAACAAATGTTTAACTCCATTTAAAAAAAAGCACTATCTTTGATACTATCATATGATACTATCAACCCTTGAGTAAATGAAACCACCATATAAAATAACTGGAAAGATTTTAAAGTTGGTAGCTTTGATTTCGGAAAAAATTGGAGAGGTAAATTCTGCACATCTAAATAAACCACCCACAGAATTGAGAAAGAAAAATAGGGTGAAAACAATTCATTCATCACTTGAAATTGAAGGAAATACCTTGACCATTGAGCAAATAACGGCAATAATTGAAAATAAAAGGGTAATTGGGCCTAAAAAGGACATTCTGGAAGTAAAAAACGCAATTGCTGTTTATGACTATTTAGATAGGTTAAATCCTTATTCATTAGAATCATTCTGTGAGGCTCACGGAATATTAATGAATGGACTTATTGAATCGGCAGGAAAATTTAGAAGCAAATCAGTTGGAATTGTTAAGGACACAGGGGTTGCTCACGTAGCTCCACCTAGCGAAATGCTTAAACCATTAATGAATGACTTGTTTGCCTATATAAAAAATGACGAAGACCTTTTATTAATTAAAAGCTGCGTTTTCCATTACGAAATGGAATTTATTCATCCATTCATCGATGGGAATGGTAGAATGGGAAGGTTATGGCAAACGCTGATTTTAAAGGAAGCCTATCCTGTTTTTGAATTTCTACCCATTGAAACCTTAATCAAAGAAAGACAAGAACAATATTATGAATCCCTTGGAAAATCTGATAATTCTGGGGAATCGACCGTATTTATAGAATTTATGCTGGAAATTATCCTTGAATCACTTGAGGAGTTGTTACATATTCAGAACGTCAGCTTAACAAATATTGACAGAATTAATTTGTTCCAGTCAATTATTAAGAAGGACTACTTTACTCGAAAAGATTATTTAAAGAGTTTTAGAGAAATTTCCTCAGCAACAGCAAGTCGGGATTTGAATTTTGCTGTTGTGAATGGAATAATTGAAAAGATTGGAAATAAAAATACAACGAGATATAAATACAAGTAACAAACAAAGTCGAACAGCTAAGCTTTCGCCGGGCCTGAAGCACCAACAACCACGAAGTGCTCTTGAATACCGTTGAAAATAAACAGTACATGAAAAACCGCGAAGCGCTCTTGAATACCTTTGAAAATATACAAGACATGAAAAACCGCGAAGCGCTCTTGTGTTTTCACGCGCATCATTCGGTTGCTTTTTTTTATGGTAAATGAATTTTGATTAATTTAGCGAAGTTAATTCACAGAACAGAAAAGCTACCAAAGGTTTAGTTCAACAATGGGTATAAAACATAGGGCGGACAGTGATTTTCGCGAGTTTCGGTTTCTTAGCAAGCTTTGTCTCTGTGAACAAGTACGTCGCTCCGAAATGCCCTACGTTTCATACCCGAGACCGTTATGAAGCGTTTTAAGACGACACTAATGACAAGATTTCCAATTATATTGACAATTATTTTTTTAAGTAACTTTTCATTCGGACAGACTGAATTTGAAAGGGAAATAATTGAAAAAATAGAAATTGGTTATACCACACGTTGGGACATTGAACAACTTTTTGGAAAAGGTGAACTAATTGACAATAAGTTTTTAAATCCACATAACGAACAAGACCTAGGAAAACAAGGTTGGGTTCATTCTAACAGGCTTGAATACAAAAAAAATGGAATTGCTTTTATATGTGCTGACGATGGAGAATTAATATCTTCAATTTACCTGACAGCACCTTTTGTTTTAACCTTAAACGAGCAACAAATAATTGATATTGGCAAGACACCCCTAGGTGTTGCATTTCCGGGTATTGACACTATAAAAGTAAACACTTCAGGAGCAAGTTATTATTGGTCATTTAGTATTGATAAGTTTAGATTTTTCGTTGCTAAACCACTTGAACACCGCAATAAAAGTCATTATAGTCAAGTCCCTTCATTCAAAGACAATATTGAATACTACAAAAGCCAACCAATAAGTATAGTTACTTACGACCTTTACGATTATGAACTTTTCAAACAAAAGTTTGAAAAGTCTGATAATAATCTATACTGTACTAGACCATTATATGCACCTAAAGACGTGACACATAGAAACTGTTTTGATATGGGTTGGCCAGACAAAGTACCAACTCTTATGCTACCATTTTACGCTTTGACAGGTGGGCAGAGGTCTGAAAGAATAAAACAAGGGTATTGGAAAGAATATGGCTCAAATCATAAATTAATCTATGAAGGCAAGTTCAAAGACAATAAAGAAGTTGGACTTTTTAAATACTACGACACTGAAGGAAAACTTGAGAGAACCCAGACTTTCTCAAAATCTAAATATAATTGGACATATTATGCTTTATTTAGTTTTGTTCTATCTTTCTTTGCAGTTATAGTAATTATAAAAAAGCAAAGGAAAAAAAACGCTAAATAACACTCACCCGAATAATAGGGGGGCTCACCAATAAACCAATACTAAATGAAAACACAGATCGACATAAAAAACCCCTGTCATAAGAATTGGGAATCCTTAAAAATTGGTCTTCATTCTCGCTTTTGTGACGATTGCCAAAAAAATGTAATTGATTTCACAAACAAAAATAAGAGGGAAATATTAGAATACCTTTTGGCTAATCGAACACAGAATGTTTGTGGTAGAATTTATCGCTCGCAACTTGACTTCTCAAATACCGACTTGTTGATTACGATTCAGGCATTATCAAAACAAACCAAAAATTCAAACATTCCGTTTTACCTATTAACTCTCGGAACACTTATACTAACGGGTTGCAATAATAACCCTATTGACCAAGCAGCATCGCCGAACCCCGATACAACAATAACGCAAATAGACACCACCGAAGTCAGTGAAGTAATTAATAATGAGTCCCCTCGCCAAGACACAACACTCAATCAGCAGGGGGGCGAAAAAGACACGCCGGATATACCAATAGATATGTATTTAGGTGAAATTGACATTTATCATGACTCCATCAACGAAAAATTAGAACCCTATCAAATTGTTGACATTATGCCTGAATTCAAAGGTGGTATTGATAGTTTAATGCATTTTATTAGACAAAATTTAGAATATCCAGAATGGGAAAAAGAAAATAAAATTGAAGGAATGGTTATCGCCTCCTTCATCGTTGATAAAAATGGGAAAATCAAAGACCCAGTTATATTACGTTCAGCCCGAGGTTCAATAAACTTTGACAAGGAAGTGATAAAAGTAATCAACAAAATGCCAGATTGGATTCCCGGACAACAAGATGGAAAAAATGTTGACGTTCAATTTAACCTACCAGTCAACTTTAAACTTTGATAAAAAAGATATCTCCACCTCACCACTTTTAAAGAAAA
The DNA here is from genome assembly GCA_051859825.1 of Schleiferiaceae bacterium. Classification (GTDB taxonomy): domain Bacteria; phylum Bacteroidota; class Bacteroidia; order Flavobacteriales; family Schleiferiaceae; genus CSBr16-58. Next base: position 24,152 of record JBHYFA010000032.1, on the reverse strand, counting down.
ACTCGTTATACGTTTGAAAACCCATTGATTTACTGTTATCAATTCCAAGCTATAAAAGCTTTACACTCGTAAATCCCAAGGCCATCAAAAAAAATCTAGCCGAATAAAAAATTATGTGTAACTTTGTCATTAACAACTACTCATAACCTAATGACCCCATGAGAATAAATATAAAATTAACCATCAGTCTTTTTGCAGGCCTAAGCCTCCTTCTATTCACCGCTTGTGATATTATCGACGACCCCATAAGAGAAATTCCCGGAGGAGGCGGCGGCGACCCTACTCTTGATGTTCAACGTGTGCTCATTGAAAAATTTACCGGTCACCGCTGCAATAACTGCCCCGATGTTGACCCGGATGTAATGCAGATAAAAGCGCTCTACCAAGATAAAGTTTCCTTTATTTCATACCACGTATTTGACAATTTCGCCGGAACCAATGCTCGTTTCCCTACCGATTTTCGCACCCCGGAAGGCACATTCATAGTTGACTTTTTCCGTTTTGTGGGTATCCCGATGGGAATGGTGAATCGCGTGGATTATACCGCCACAGGCACCGGACATCGCAAGCCTGGTGGAGCTTGGGCCACGTATGTATCAACAGAACTCAACCGAACACCTCTTTTTAAAATTAACGCTTCGACAAACTGGAATTCATCAAATCGTAATTCCGAGGTAAACGTGGAAATTGAAGCCGTAGCCAACTATGCCGAAGATGTAGAAGTGGTAGTGAGCGCCATCGAAAGCGGAATTATTTCGCCACAGTACATGCCTGATAATACGATCAATGACAATTACATCCACGAAAGCGTTTTCCGTTTTAGCTACACCCCGGCAATGGGAACAGCAATTCAGAAAAACTGGGGAATTGGCAACACCGATTCACTGCAAGTTAGTCGTACAGTATCACCCGACTTCGACGAAGCTAACATGAAGGTGGTGGTGTATATCAAACAAGCATCCAACCAAAAAATCCTTCAAGTAGCAGAAATTCCGCTTTTGCCCTAAAGGTTGAGCTGCTTATTCGTAAAACTTTTTTAGAAAAGCTCCACGGCTGTCTTTCTTCAAAATCAAGCGCGTCCATACTCCCTTGAAAAAACCTAAGCCGTAGCCAATCAGCTGAATATAAGCCGCGGGAACCGACATCAGCCCAACAGCTATACTACGGTTGACTATGCTTGAGTGCGTGAAAATCAAAAAGGCGTACAAGACCAAGGGTGCAAGAAAGATTGGGTCAACAAAAACACCTAATACCACCAGAAAAAACACGCCTAAAGTAAAAACCGCCGGCAAGAGGTGTACAATTTTCATCGAGCCGGGATGCAATTGATGCAGGTGAATACGCGCCATTCCGCTATTGAAAACCTGCTTGAAAAACTGCCTGAATTTCGTCCGTCGTTTGTGATACACATAGGCTTGCGGAAACAGTCGCGTTTGAAACCCCGCGGCCAAAATGCGCAACGACATATCGATATCTTCCCCAAAACGCATTTTTCCAAAACCTCTGGTTCGGGAAAACACCTCCCTCGAAATACCCATGTTAAAACTACGAGGATGAAAAGTATCGAGTGATTTATTGCGACCACGAATTCCTCCTGTGGTGAAAAATGAAGTCATAGCGTAATTGATTGCCTTCTGCAAAATGCTAAAATCCTCATTCGCCCGATCTGGGCCACCCCAGGCATCAACAAAATTTTGCTTGAGCTCCTCATGAACCGCCGCACCATAACCCTTTGGCAGTACACAATCAGAATCCAAAAAAATCATTACATCACCACTTGCGCGTTCGGCGCCGTAATTTCGAGATAAACCAGGGCCGGAATTTGCCTTGAAAAAATACTTCACCGGCAAACGGTCCCCAAAAGCTTCTACCAAATCCTTACTATCGTTTTCCGACCCATCCTCCACAATAATGATTTCGTGAAAAGCATCTCGCTGCACCACCAAACTCTCCAGTAGCTCACGGATTTCATCCGGCCTATTGTAAAGCGGCACAATCAATGACAAACGATACTCCGACATCAAAAAGTAGCAATTTCGTGGTTAATAACGTCGCTTTCAACCTTTCCATCGCGCAAACGAATTATTCGATGGGAAAAGCGGGCAATATCTTCTTCGTGCGTAACCAGAATAACCGTGTTGCCCTTGTTGTGAATATCGGCAAACAAACGCATAATTTCCTCCGACGTTTTGGAGTCGAGGTTCCCCGTAGGCTCATCAGCCAAAATAATCGATGGATTGTTGATTAATGCACGCGCCACAGCTACCCTCTGCCTTTGTCCTCCCGAAAGTTGATTCGGATGGTGATCCATTCGGTCGCCCAAGCCCACCATCTCCAGCGTTTCACTGGCTCGCGCAACCCGATCTTTCTTGGAAATCCCGGCATACACCAGCGGAAGAGCAACGTTTGAAAGAGCTGTGGTTCGTGGAAGTAAATTAAATGTTTGAAACACAAAACCAATTTCCTTATTCCGAATCTCCGCCAACTCATTTTCCGACATACTACTCACATCCTTATCGTTGAGAATGTAGGTTCCGGAACTGGGCACATCCAAGCAGCCCAAAATATTCATCAAGGTAGATTTACCACTACCCGATGGCCCCATCAAAGCCACGTACTCATTGCGATTGATATCGAGATCAACTCCGTCGAGGGCATTGACCACTTGGGCACCTAAATAAAAGGTCTTGCGTATATCGCGTAAGGAAATCAAACTCATTTCTCGTAAAAATCTATTTCGCGCTGGTAAAATAGCTCAGCCTGCTCTATCAATGCTTGAACCTCCTCTTCGAGTGTATCTCGGCCATCTTCAGGGTCTAAGGCGTCAAACCAAGTGAGCTCGTCATTTTCTAAATTGAGAACAAAACGCGGATATTCGGTATGCACGATAAAAACGGCTTCTGGAAGTTCAGAATTGTCAGCTAGGAGAAACTTTGGCAGCATAAAAAATGAGTTAACTTTTAGCTGTCAAAATTACGTTGTTTTTCTGCCAGAAAAAAAGACTAAACCAAAGAATTTACTATTCCGTGTCAATCTGACACAATTACCCCAATGGCAATATTCTTGTAAAATGCCCGACAACCAAAAGGAAACATCAACCATGAATACGGAAAAAGAAAACATTCACGACGCATCCCCTGCTGAAGAGCAAGCAGCAGTAGAAAATCAAGAGCAAGAGAATCAACATACCGAAAATTCGGAAAATCAGGAAGAAAACATCGAAGTAAAGCTTCAAAATCAAATAGATGCACTGAACGATAAATACATCCGTTTGGCGGCAGAATTTGACAATTACAAACGTCGCACTTCCAAAGAACGCGTTGAGCTTTTTTCTTCGGCTAATCGCGAACTGATGACGGCGCTTTTACCGGTTTTGGATGACTTCGACCGAGCGTTTAAAAACACACCCGACGACCGAAAAAATTCGGATGAGATAAAAGGCTTTCACCTCATTCATAACAAGATGATGGAAACCATGAAGCAGAAAGGGTTGAAACCAATGGACAACACCACCGGAAGCGAGTTTGACGCCGACACCATGGAGGCCATCACGCGTATTCCTGCGCCCAGCGAAGAATTGAAATCAAAGGTGGTAGATGAAATTGAGCGCGGCTACATGCTGGGCGACAAAATCGTACGATACGCCAAAGTTGTAGTTGGCGAATAAAGCAAAAAAAAAATGGCTAAACAAGATTATTACGAGGTACTGGGAGTTTCAAAATCCGCCTCGGCAGACGAGATTAAGAAAGCATATCGCAAACTCGCGGTAAAATATCACCCCGATAAAAATCCGGATGATCCTACTGCTGAGGAAAAATTCAAACTCGCTGCTGAGGCCTACGAGGTTTTGAGTAATCCTGAGAAACGTCAGCGTTACGACCAATTTGGACACGCCGGAATGGGCGGTCAAGGGGGCTTTGGCGGCGGCGGCATGAACATGGATGACATCTTTAGCCAGTTTGGAGATATTTTCGGCGATGCCTTCGGCGGTGGCGGTGGATTTGGCGGATTTGGCGGACGCGGTGGTGGAAGACGTGCAGCGCGCGGTTCCAATCTGCGGGTAAAAGTTCGTCTCACCCTAGAAGAAATTGCCGGAGGTGTAGAGAAAAAAATCAAAATCAAAAGATCGAAAACCGCTCCGGGTACCACTTACAAAACCTGTGGCACGTGTAACGGTAGCGGGCAAGTTACCCGAGTGGCCAACACCATTCTCGGACAAATGCGCACCGCCTCTGCATGTCCTACTTGTGGTGGAATAGGGAAAGTGGTTGACAAACGTGGTGAAGGTGCCGGTTCTGATGGATTGGTGCAAATAGAAGACACCGTGAGCATCCAAATTCCTGCGGGAGCGGTTGATGGCATGCAACTCAAAATGTCGGGCATGGGAAATGAGGCTCCCGGTGGAGGCATTGCCGGCGACCTAATTATTCTGGTTGAAGAAGTTGAACACGAGTTTCTCAAGCGCGAAGGCACCAATATTCACTACGATTTACGCATCAGTTTCCCCGAAGCAGCTTTGGGTGGCCCAGTTGACATCCCGCATTTCAACGGTAAAATGCGTATCAAACTCGAACCTGGTGTACAATCAGGCAAAATCTTGCGCTTACGCAACAAAGGCATCCGCAGCATCGAAGGTTACGGCACCGGCGATATGCTCATCCATATCAACGTATGGACCCCGAAAAACCTCAGCTCGGAGCAAAAGAAAATTCTCGAAAAATGGCGCGATGATGCAAACTTCCAGCCCAACCCCGATCGGTCTGACAAAAGCTTTTTTGAGAAGGTGAAGGAGATGTTTAGTTGAGTGTAATGTTCTTGGCTAAGCAGCGGCTGCTTCACATATTTAGAACCACGTAAGGCACGAAAATTTTGTTTCGCATATTATCAACCACGAAAGGCACGAAATGTCCATGTAGTAGCCTTCACAAGCTCCAATGAAAATTAATTAGGACATTCCATATGACAACTGAAGAAACAATAATTTACATATGAAATACACGAAAATGTTGCTTTGCTACAGTTGGGGCGGAAATATGGAGCTTTGAATATAATACGAATCCATTTTTCGTGCTTTTCGTGAGTTTCGTGGTTCAAGAAAATCATCGATTGCAAAAAAAATGTTTCTAGACACCCAAATCCAAAAAACAAGTTCAATGTTTTCAAGGGTTTTAGATGATTAAGACAAAAGACCGCATAAAACAAGGGCGGAGCAGAAAATAATATTCATTTTTTTCAATCTCTCCCTTTGTATATGAAAATATTTTTGTAAGTTTGTTATTACAAATTTACAATCATATCCCATGCTTTCACTCTACCAAGCGCTTACGCATTTTGTGTTCCCTAGTTGCTGCATCGGCTGTAGCAAGGAACTAAGCGTATCCGAACAATTTCTTTGCATGCACTGCGAAGAAGATCTGCCGAGAACCCGTTTTGAATCACTGAAAGAAAATCCGGTAACGGATCTTTTCTTCGGAAAATTCCCTATTGAATACGGCGATGCGTTCTGCATTTTTACCAAAAAAGGCACCGTGCAAAAGCTCTTGCACCACCTGAAGTACATGCGTCAGCCGGATATTGGGCGCTACCTCGGATTATTCTTGGGGTTCCAAATCCTTTGCAAACCCTGGCATGAACCACCAGACTACCTTATTCCTGTACCACTGCACCCTAGAAAAAAACGCGTTCGAGGATACAACCAAGCCGAAGAACTGGCCTACGGCGTCTATCGGGTATGCGAAACGCCTGTGCTCTACAACATGATTCACCGCAGCAGCAACCAAACCTCCCAAACCCGACTCAACCGCTGGGACAGATACCTTAACGCCCAACAAAGCTACGAGATACGCAACTACGAAAATCTACCTCTGGGAGCCCACGTTGCCATCATCGACGATGTAGTAACCACCGGAGCAACCATCGAAGCCTGCGCCAATGCACTACTAAGCGTGCGTCCGGATGTTCGTGTGAGTGTAATGGCCGTGGCTATTGCGAAGAACGCCTAATCATGCTGTCTGTGTGAATGAGGACAACCAGCAGTATTATTCATCCTTTTATTCCCGGAAAATGACGTTCAAAGGTATTTTTAATTCGGGAAAAAGGTTGCCTTCTACTTCATCAATGCCTTCTCTTTCACTGTAAATACCCAAGGATTCGTATGTATCATTAATGAGACTGAAAATCTCAATGCTTTTATTTGCGGGGTCGGCTATCCAGTATTCTTTTACGCCGTTTTCTTCGTAGAGGTTGAATTTTTCGTTGTAGTCTTTTTTGGCCGTACTATCCGATAAGACCTCAACGATCAAATCGGGGGCACCCAAACAACCAGCATCGTCGAGTTTGCTTTTGTCGCAAATCACACAAATATCGGGTTGCACAACAGTGTCTATTTTGTTGTTTTTAGCCTTGTTTCTTTTAAGGCGAACATCAAAGGGAGATTGATACACCTCGCAGGATTTTAATTCGAAATACTGGAAGAATTTATAAAAAATAATTCCTTCAATTTTCTGATGACTTCGTTTAGGCGCCGGGCTCATTTTATGTAACCAACCTTTAATCAGTTCTACGCGTTCGCTGAACCGCCATGTTAGGTAATCGGCGTAAGTGTACTGCTTCTTGAAATCCAGTTCGTTGATGTCGGTAATGTACTTGGGCTTCATAGGGAGGGGTTTATTTACGCACAAATATAAAAATTTTGGCGGTATTGGCGTATTGGTTTTTTCGCTTCGCACAAATAGATTCTTGCTGCTCTCTACTGCTCCTATTTATTGATTACCATAAACGATAGACATGGCTATCCCTGCGGCCATGGCTACATTGAGGGATTCCATTTTACTGTTTTTCGCCTTGGGAATACTTACAGGAACAAAATCAACCATAGGAAGTCCGGCGCCTTCATTACCGAGCAGTAGAATCGATTGCTCGGGAAAATCAAAAGTGTAGAGGGAATGCCCCTCCATGTGTGCTCCGAGTAATACATGAGGAAGCTGAGCTAGATTATCCAAAGTAGTATGCACCAATTTCACTTGAGCGATGGCGCCCATACTGGCTTGGATGGTCTTGGGATTAAATGCATCCGTACACCCCTCAAGTAATATGACGTAGGGAAAACCAAACCAACTGGCGGAACGCAATATGGTTCCCAGATTACCCGGATCCTGAACGGCGAAGAGCGCAGGAACAAAAGACACCTCGGATATTTCATCAATACTCGCCGGAGCAGGCATGGAAAAAACTGCCGCCGCACCTGCAGGATTATCAAAGTTACTGAAATACTTTCTGTCAGCAGCATCAATCCATTCTGCCTGGGGAAAGAGATGGTAATCAGACTCCGAAGCAACGTACAAGGACTCTGGCTGCATACCTACCCGCAATAAATCGCTCACTAGGGTATTACCCTCGGCCAAAAACAATCCTTGCTCGTGGCGAAATTTGCGATTCCCCAGACGCTTGAGAAACTTCTTCCTCGAAACTGAAAGTGGTTTACTACTCATCTAGACCGTCAAACAAACTTTTTTGAACTCCCGGATTAGGGGTGTCCTTCGGCGATAATTGAGCTGGAGCTTCATTTTCACCTTCATTGGTTGAATCCTCCAACTTGTCCTCTACGGACTCCTGCGTTTCTTCCTCTTCGGGAATTTCGGGTTCAATAAGGTTGATGCTCTTCACCGGATTCTTAGTAAGTTGATTGCCCATGGCTTTCATACCTTTAACGGCGATAAACTCCTCCAAGTCGATGTTTTCCGGGTCAAACTCTTTGCCTTTCACCTTCTTGAAAATAATTTCAATCGATGGCTTGGGATGATAACTGATGACTTCCGGATAGGATTTCTCGTGGTCGGAAATAAACACCTCTTTTTTGTCGGTGATTTCGGGAATAAAGCGTTTTACGTAAAACTTCTCCTTTTCTGGTTCCCAATACACCACCGAAACCGGCCGCTCCGGATTGAATTTTTCTATAATGATCCAATCTTCATCGAAGTGAGTACTAAAGTCGAAAGGCAGAAGTCGGTAAGTTCCTTTATTGGTAATCTCCAAGATCTTGTCGTCGCCGGAAAAACGTCCGAGCAATCGACCTCTGGCCTCACCATTGAGTCGCATCACGGCCTCGTCGAGCCATACACGACGGGGTGCCAAGGTGGAGCTGCCCATCTCTTTGCGTTCGACTTTGCGCACGGGCTGCTTGGTCACCAAATTCCCCTTCACTCCCCTACCCTTGATTGCCAATTCGGCGAGATCGAGATCAAAGCGCAACTTCTTGATATTCTTCACCGCGCGGTGGTGCACCGTAATAGTTTCTGCCTCACCGTTGGGGTTGGCCGAGAAATAAACTACTTTAGAATTTTTATTTCCTTGGGTAAGGTCATACTCCTTATCGCGGGTTACGCCATCTACGTAGAAACGCTTCATGTAGGTAGCTCCCGATTTTCCGTCGGTGTACAAATAGTGATAAATCTTTCGCTTATCGCCTTTTTTGAAAACATCGACGTGGATAATATCTTTCCCAACGTAAATTTTCTGATCAATCTTGGTGACCAACATAATCCCATCGCGGCGGAAAACGATGATGTCGTCAATATCGGAGCAGTCGCAAACAAATTCGTCCTTCTTCAATCCGATTCCTATGAATCCCTCAGCGCGATTGACGTATAGTTTCTCGTTGGCAATGGCCACCTTTTGCGCTACGATGTCGTCAAAGAGGCGAATTTCCGTTTTACGTTCTCTACCTTTTCCGTATTTTTCTTTGAGGTGTTTGAAGTAGGAAATGGTATAATCCACCAGATTTTCAAGGTGATTCTTATACTCAGCTATTTTCCCTTCCAAAGCGAGAATATGGTCATTTGCCTTGTCGGAGTCGAATTTAGAAATACGCTTAATCCGAATCTCGGTGAGTCGAACAACGTCTTCATCGGTTACGGGGCGCACGAGATGACCGATATGCGGTTTTAATCCCTCATGAATATTTTGTATAACTTCCTCCCAAGTTTCCGCTTCTTCAATATCGCGGTAAATGCGATTTTCGATAAAAATGCGTTCGAGCGAGGCGGCATGCCATTCATTCTGAAATTCGTCGAGCTTAACTTGGAGTTCCATGCGGGTGAGTTCCACGGTGTGCTCGGTGGAACGTCTGAGAAGCTCGCTTACGCCTAGGAAAACCGGACGATCATTCTCAATAACGCAGGCCAAAGGAGAAATAGAAACCTCACAGTCGGTAAAGGCGTAGAGGGCATCGATGGTTTTATCTGGAGAAATATTCGGTGCCAAGTGCACAAGGATTTCCACGAACTCAGCGGTGTTATCCTCAATTTTTTTGATTTTGATTTTCCCCTTATCGTTGGCCTTGATTACGCTTTCAATCAAACTCGTAGTGGTGGTACCGAAGGGGATTTCTTTGATGATCAAAGTTTTCTTATCCAGCATTTCGATACGCGCCCGAACGCGCACCTTACCGCCGCGCAAACCATCGTTGTAATTGCTAAAATCAGCGATTCCGGCGGTTGGAAAATCGGGGAAGATTTGCGGCTTCTTACCCTTGAGAATTTGGATAGAAGCGTCGATGAGTTCGTTGAAGTTGTGGGGAAGAATTTTGGTTGAAAGCCCCACTGCGATACCTTCCACCCCTTGAGTTAGAAGTAGCGGAAACTTTACCGGAAGAAAAACCGGTTCTTTACTACGACCATCGTAAGAGGCTTGCCAGTCGGTAATTTTCGCGTTATAAACAACTTCGAGGGCAAATTTTGTAAGGCGTGCTTCAATGTAACGTGGAGCAGCGGAAGAATCGCCCGTGAGGATGTTTCCCCAGTTACCTTGACAATCGATGAGCAAATCTTTTTGGCCAAGTTGCACCAGCGCATCACCGATTGAGGCATCGCCGTGCGGGTGGTATTTCATCGTATTTCCGATGACGTTTGCCACCTTATGAAAACGACCGTCATCCATCTCCTTTAAAGAATGAAGTAGGCGGCGTTGTACTGGCTTTACTCCATCAAATAAACTAGGAACGGCTCGTTCGAGAATAACGTAAGAGGCATAATCGAGAAAATAATCCTCGTACATGCCGCTTACGCGAGTGATTTGGCCGCTTACTTGCCCCGACTGCTCGGGTAATTTTTCATTATTTGTTTCTTCCTCTTCCATGAAATATCGACCTGTAATTTTAGGTGCGTAAATATACTTCGGGAAACTGGAAAGCTCAAGTAAGCTTCATTTTCTTACCCACTAAGTTTTCAACGTTGCCCGAAGGTGTTTTTATAGTCGATAAGTGCCTGATCAATAATTTGCAGCGCCTCTTCCCTTCCTTGAAACTCTTCAACAACCACGGTCTTTTTCTCCAATTTTTTATAATCTTCAAAGAAGCTGCGCATTTCGGATAAAAAGTGCTGTGGAAGTTCACTAACGTCATTGAAATGGCTCACGCTTTTATCGTGGGCAGCTACTGCAATAATCTTATCGTCGGCCTCTCCTTGGTCAAGCATGCGCATTACACCAATTACTTTGGAAGGAACGATACACATAGGCACAACTTCCAACTGGCTAAAAACTAAAATATCAAGCGGGTCATTATCGTCGCAATAGGTTTTGGGAATAAATCCGTAGTTTGCAGGATAATAAACCGCGCTATACAAAACACGATCGAGGATGAGCATTCCCGACTCTTTATCAAGCTCATACTTTGCTCTGGAGTTTTTAGGAATTTCTATAATGCCGTTTACAAAATCTTTTGGGTCGTTTCCTGGAGATACGTGATGCCAAGGATTGAACATGGGTTGTGAGGTTGTAGGTTATTTGTATTTTTTTCGTGTGGGTAAAACGGGGTGTTTATCCGGGCATGCATAAACCCGTGTGTTTACCCGAATTTGGATAAGGGTAAGCACGAGGCGTACCTTACACGATGGAGGGTAAGCACGAGGTTTACCTTACGGTAGAGGGTAAGCACGAGGCTTGCCTTATCATTGAGGGTAAGCACGCACGAGGCTTAACTTATCATGGAGGTAAGCACAAGGCTTACCTTGCGACGGAGGGTAAGCACAAGGCTTACCTTGCGATGGAGGGTAAGCACAAGGCTTACCCCTATGCTTGGCCGGTGGGGCCGCCGAAATTCATCGGGAACTGAACCTGGTCGTTATCGGCGATGGTTCCGTGGATTTGTTCGAATTTCTTAATGTTTTCGTTGAGGGCACGAACAAAACGCTTTGCGTGCTGAGGGGTGAGAACAATGCGCGACTTTACGCGTGCTTTGGGTACGCCGGGCATTACCTGTACAAAGTCCACCACAAATTCCGAGGCGGAATGATTGATGATGGCTAAATTGCTATACACACCTCCGGCAACGTCCTCGTTAATTTCGATATTGAGTTGTTGCTGATTGGGGTCTTGATTATGTGAATCCATAATGTAAAAAATTAAAACATCCGCAGAATAACTGCGGATGTTTGTATGTATGATTAGGCTTCTTGATGTTGCTCAACACCCTGCTGGTTGGCTTCCACTAGGGAATCATAATCTTCCCTAGCTCCTACGATATTATTATCGTAGTGCTTCAAACCGGTTCCGGCAGGAATTTTATGTCCAACAATAACATTTTCTTTGAGACCTTCAAGGGTGTCAACTTTTCCGCTAAGCGAAGCTTCGTTGAGTACCTTGGTGGTTTCTTGGAAAGATGCAGCTGAGATGAAGGACTTCGTCTGCAAGCTCGCCTTGGTAATACCTTGTAGAACTGGGGTTGCGGTAGCTGGTCTGGCATCACGTGCTTGTACCAACTCTAGGTCGGCACGACGCAAGCGGCTGTTTTCATCACGCAACTCGCGTGCTGAAACAATCATACCTGGCTTAAAGCTATCGCTTCCTCCTGATTCTTCCACAACTTTCTTGTCGTAAATCCAGTCGTTTTCACGGATAAAGTCGTAGGTATGCTCGAGGTTTCCTTGCAAGAAGCTGGTGTCACCAGAGTCTTGAATTTCAACTTTACGCATCATCTGGCGAACAATCACCTCGAAATGCTTATCGTTAATTTTCACACCTTGCAAGCGATATACGTCTTGAACTTCGTTTACCAAGTACTCTTGAACCGCTGTTGGTCCCATGATAGCAAGGATATCTCCAGGAGAGATAGAACCTTCCGAAAGCGGAGTACCAGCACGAACGTAGTCGTTCTCTTGTACAAGAATTTGCTTAGAGAGGTTAATCATATACACCTTGCGCTCACCAGTGCGGCTTTCCACGATAACTTCACGATTACCACGTTTGATTTTCGGCCCGAAAGAAACAACTCCATCGATTTCCGAAACCACCGCTGGGTTAGAAGGATTACGTGCTTCAAAAAGCTCGGTAACGCGTGGAAGACCACCGGTGATATCACCCGCTTTGGATGATTTACGAGGAATCTTCACTAGAATCTTACCGGCCTTGATGGCCTCCCCATCCTCAACGGTAATGTGGGCACCTACAGGTAAGTTATAGGTTTTCACCAATTCACCTGACTCGTCAACAATCTTGATCACAGGGATCATTTTCTTGTTTTTCGACTCAGAGATAACTTTCTCTTGGAAACCGGTTTGTTCATCGACCTCAACGCGGTAAGTAATACCTTGTTCGATACCTTCAAATTCGACCGTACCGGTATTTTCAGTGATAATAACTGCGTTATAAGGATCCCATTCACAAATGAGGTCTCCTTTTTTCACTGTAGAACCATCTTTAATACGCAATACCGAACCGTAAGGAATATTGCTGGTTTGCAACACAATACCCGTTTGAGGATCGCTGATACGCAATTCAGCCGTACGACCAATTACGATATCTACAGATTCTCCCTCAGCATTTTGTCCTTCTACAGTACGAAGTTCGTCGATAACCATTTTACCGTCGTACTTGGCACGGATAGAAGCGTCTTCGGCGATGTTACCCGCCGTACCTCCCACGTGGAAAGTACGCAGTGTAAGCTGAGTTCCCGGCTCACCAATAGACTGAGCAGCAACTACACCTACCGCCTCACCGCGCTGTACCATTTTGGCAGTAGCGAGGTTACGACCATAGCATTTTGCACAAATACCCTTAGGACTTTCGCAAGTCAAAGGTGAACGTACTTCAATGCTCTGCAATGGAGATTCGTCGATTCTAGCGGCTATTTCCTCAGAAATTTCTTGGCCAGATTTAACGTAAACCTCCGAAGTAAGTGGGTCAATAACGTCGTTGAGTGAAACTCTACCCACGATACGATCGCGGAGAGATTCAATAATTTCGTCATTCTTTTTGAGTGCGCTTACTTCCAATCCACGTAATGTTCCACAGTCTTCTTCGGTGATGATTACGTCTTGCGCTACATCCACCAAACGACGGGTAAGATAACCCGCATCCGCTGTTTTCAATGCCGTATCGGCCAAACCTTTACGTGCACCGTGGGTAGAAATAAAGTACTCAAGGATAGAAAGACCCTCCTTAAAGTTAGAGATAATGGGGTTTTCAATAATTTCACCACCGGTAGCTCCAGATTTCTGAGGCTTAGCCATCAAACCACGCATACCGGAGAGCTGACGAATCTGCTCTTTCGACCCCCTCGCGCCAGAATCCAACATCATATAGATGGGGTTGAAACCTTGGCGGTCGGTAATCAAGTGGTGCATAGCACGCTCGGTAAGACGGGCGTTGGTGTTAGTCCAAACGTCAATTACCTGGTTGTAACGCTCATTATTGGTAATGAGACCCATGTTGTAACTGGCGAGGATATTATTAATCTGTTCTTCTGCATCGAGGATGAGGCTTTCTTTTTCAATAGGGATAATGATATCACCCAAAGAGAATGAAAGTCCACCTTTAAATGCCTGACGGTAACCAAGGTTTTTGATATCGTCGAGGAACTTGGCAGTTTTAGGAATATTGGTTTTACGCAGAATCATCGCGATGATATCACGCAATGATTTCTTCGTAAGTACTTCGTTGATGAAGCCAACTTCTTCGGGCACCGTTTGGTTGAAAAGCACACGACCTACGGTTGTTTCAATCAAACGAGTCATGATCTTTCCATCTTCTTCCACACGAGCGCGAACGCGAATGGTGGCGTGAAGATCCACGATACCTTCGTTGAGAGCGATATTCACTTCCTCGGCAGAATAGAAAGTCATACCTTCACCCTTTACCTTGTGTGTTTCATCAGAACGGCGTTGCTTGGTCAAATAGTAAAGACCAAGAACCATGTCTTGCGAAGGTACAGTAATAGGTGAACCATTAGCCGGGTTAAGGATATTGTGCGAAGCGAGCATAAGAAGCTGCGCCTCAAGAATAGCCTCTGGACCTAAAGGAAGGTGAACCGCCATTTGGTCACCATCGAAGTCGGCGTTAAAAGCCGTACACGTCAACGGGTGTAGCTGGATGGCCTTACCTTCAATCATTTTTGGTTGGAAAGCCTGGATACCCAAACGGTGTAGTGTTGGTGCACGGTTGAGTAGTACAGGGTGTCCTTTCATTACATTTTCAAGGATATCCCAAACAACAGGCTCACGCTTATCGATGATTTTTTTGGCAGACTTCACAGTTTTTACAATACCACGCTCAATCATCTTACGGATGATGAATGGTTTGAAAAGTTCCGCAGCCATATCTTTAGGAATACCACACTCGTGGAGCTTCAATTCTGGTCCAATAACGATTACCGAACGACCAGAGTAGTCAACACGCTTACCGAGTAGGTTTTGACGGAAACGACCTTGCTTACCTTTCAAGCTATCAGAAAGCGATTTCAACGCACGGTTGCTTTCGGTTTTCACGGCCGTAGCTTTACGGGTGTTGTCGAAAAGTGAATCAACCGACTCTTGAAGCATACGCTTTTCGTTGCGAAGGATTACTTCAGGTGCCTTGATTTCCAATAAGCGCTTCAAGCGGTTGTTACGGATAATCACTCTACGATATAGATCGTTGAGGTCGGAGGTCGCAAAACGGCCACCATCTAGAGGCACAAGCGGACGAAGTTCAGGTGGAATAACCGGAACAACTTTGATAATCATCCACTCGGGATTATTCTGAATACGGCTATTAGCATCGCGAACAGCTTCCACTACTTGCAAGCGCTTCAATGCTTCTTGGCGCTTTTGCTGAGAGGTTTCTTTGTTGGCGCGGTGACGCAAATCGTAAGAAAGCTCATCGAAGTTGGTACGCTGAAGAAGCATCAAGATGGCTTCAGCACCCATTTTCGCGATAAATTTATTAGGATCATTATCATCCAAATACTGGTTTTCAACCGGCAGACGGTCGTAGATTTCGAGGTATTCCTCTTCAGTAAGGAATTCCATGTAATCGAGTGGCTCACCGTCTGGACGGGTTGCTGCACCAGCTTGGATTACTACGTAACGTTCGTAGTAAATGATCATATCGAGTTTCTTGGTAGGCAGACCAAGGAGGTAACCGATTTTGTTTGGCAAAGAACGGAAGTACCAGATGTGGGCAACGGGAACAACGAGGGAAATGTGTCCCATGCGTTCACGGCGAACTTTTTTCTCGGTAACTTCAACGCCACAGCGATCACAAACGATACCTTTATAACGAATCCGCTTGTACTTACCGCAAGCACACTCGTAATCTTTTACCGGGCCAAAGATTCGCTCGCAAAACAAACCGTCGCGTTCGGGTTTGTGTGTACGATAGTTGATGGTTTCCGGCTTAAGCACTTCACCACTTGAACGCTCGAGGATATACTCAGGCGATGCCAAGCTAATGGTGATAGACTTGAACGAGCTGCTGCTAAAAGCGGGTGTCGGTTTATTAAAAGCCATAAGAATGTTGTTTTATGTTAAAAAACGCCGATGATGCGGCTGTTACTAGTCAAGGGTTACTTTAAGTGCAAGGCCGGAAAGTTCATGTAATAATACATTGAAGGATTCTGGGATACCTGGCTCTGGTAAGGTTTCTCCCTTAACAATAGATTCGTAGGTCTTGGCGCGACCCATCACATCGTCGGATTTCACGGTCAATAACTCACGAAGGATGTTTGAAGCACCGAATGCTTCAATTGCCCATACCTCCATTTCACCAAAACGCTGACCACCAAACTGGGCTTTACCTCCCAATGGCTGTTGCGTAATAAGTGAATATGGTCCGATAGAACGGGCGTGCATCTTATCGTCAACCATGTGACCGAGTTTGAGCATGTAAATTACACCCACGGTAGCTGCTTGGTCGAAGCGTTCGCCAGTACCACCATCATAAAGGTAGGTATGACCGTAGCGAGGAATTCCGGCTTCGTCGGTAAGCGCATTGATTTCGTCGATGGTTGCACCGTCGAAAATCGGGGTAGCAAACTTCTTACCCAACTTCTTACCTGCCCATCCGAGCACGGTTTCGTAAATCTGTCCAATGTTCATACGCGATGGAACACCCAACGGATTCAATACGATATCAACAGGGGTTCCATCTTCCAAGAAAGGCATGTCTTCCTGACGTACAATCTTGGCCACAATACCCTTGTTTCCGTGACGACCTGCCATCTTATCACCTACTTTCAACTTACGTTTTTGAGCAACGTAAATTTTCGCAAGCTTAAGAATACCGGCGGGAAGTTCATCACCCACGCTAAGGTTGAATTTCTTACGACGCATAGCACCGCGAAGGTCTCCAACTTTTATTTTGTAATTGTGGATGAGTTGAGCAATAAGTTCATTTTTACCGGAATCAGTAGTCCAAGTTCCACCAGCAATACGGGTGAAATCTTCTACCGCATTGAGAATTTTTTGGGTAAACTTGGTGCCTTTTGCGATAACTACCTCATTAAGGTCGTTGGTTACACCTTGGCAGGTTTTACCGGCAACGATAATGCTGAGTTTCTCGATAAACTTGCTGCGAAGTTCTTGTTCCAAAACAAGATTTTCCTCTTCAAGAATAGCGATTTCTTCCTTCTCAAGTTGACGTGCTTTTTTGTCTTTCAAAGCACGAACAAAGAGTTTTTTATTGATAACTACACCGTACGAACTTGGTGGAGCTTTCATGGATGCATCTTTCACATCACCAGCCTTATCACCAAAGATGGCACGGAGAAGTTTTTCTTCCGCAGTTGGATCAGACTCTCCTTTAGGCGTAATCTTTCCAATGAGAATATCTCCAGGCTTTATCTCGGCGCCGACACGGATAATTCCGTTTTCGTCGAGATCCTTGGTAGCTTCATCGCTTACGTTAGGGATGTCGGAAGTAAGTTCTTCCATACCCACTTTCGTATCGCGAACTTCAAGGTTATATTCATCGATATGGATACTGGTGAAAATGTCTTCACGCACTACCTTCTCTGAAATTACAATCGCATCCTCAAAGTTATATCCTTTCCAAGGCATAAATGCAACCTGTAGGTTACGACCGAGTGCAAGTTCACCTCCCTCGGTAGCGTAGCCTTCACAAAGAACGTCTCCTTTCTTGATTTTCTCTCCTTTCTTAACGATTGGACGAAGGTTGATACAGCTACTCTGGTTGGTTTTACGGAACTTAACCAAGTTATATACTTTCACATCCTCTTCAAAAGTTACCAGACGCTCTTCTTCGGAGCGCTCGTAACGGATGTGGATTTCGTTGCTATCTACGTATTCTACTTCACCATCTTTTTCGGCATTGATCAAAACGCGAGAGTCGCGGGCAACTTGTTTTTCCAAACCAGTACCAACAATGGGAGCTTCAGGCAACAATAATGGAGTAGCCTGACGCATCATGTTTGACCCCATCAAAGCACGGTTTGCATCATCATGCTCAAGGAAAGGAATCAATGAAGCGGAAATAGACGCAATCTGATTAGGTGCAACGTCCATCAAAGTAACCTGTCCAGGCTCCGTAATTGGGAAGTCACCTTCCAAACGCGTTTTAACTTTATCGTTCTCAAAACCACCATCACTACCAACTGGCGCGTTTGCCTGAGCAATGATGTGTCCTTCTTCCTCCTCTGCACTTAAATAAATAGGTGCTTGGTCAAAACGAACTTTACCTTCTTCAACAGGGCGGTAAGGGGTTTCGATGAATCCGAGTTTATTCACTTTGGCATAAACACAAAGTGAAGAAATCAAACCGATATTTGGTCCTTCGGGTGTTTCGATAGGACAAAGACGGCCGTAGTGTGTAAAGTGAACGTCACGAACCTCAAAACCGGCACGCTCACGAGAGAGACCACCAGGCCCTAAAGCAGAAAGACGGCGCTTGTGCGTAACTTCAGCCAATGGATTGGTTTGATCCATAAACTGGCTGAGCTGGTTGGTTCCAAAGAAAGAGTTGATTACCGACGAAAGCGTTTTCGCGTTAATCAAATCAATTGGAGTAAATACCTCGTTGTCGCGCACATTCATACGCTCACGGATGGTACGAGCCATACGAGCAAGACCAACTCCGAACTGGGCAGCGAGTTGCTCACCTACAGTACGAACGCGACGGTTAGACAAGTGGTCGATATCGTCCACCTCGGTTTTGCTATTGATTAGCTGAATGAGGTATTTGATGATCGAAATTATATCTTCTTTGGTTAAAACTTGCTTATCATCATCGATATCGAGTTCTAACTTTTTATTCAAACGGTAACGACCTACATCGCCGAGTGAGTAACGGGTTTCCGAGAAGAAAAGCTTGTCGATAATACCGCGAGCTGTTTCCTCATCTGGTGGTTCCGCATTACGAAGCTGACGGTAGATGTACTCCATTGCTTCTTTCTCGGAGTTGGTAGGGTCTTTTTGGAGTGTATTGTAAATAATCGCAAACTCCGAAGATTCGATATCTTCTTTGTGAAGGAGAATCGTGGGAACTTCAGCGTCAAGGATAAGGTTCATATTTTCCTTGCTGATAAACTCATCACGGTCGATGATTACCTCGTTACGCTCAATACTTACAACTTCGCCGGTATCTTCATCTACGAAATCTTCAATCCAGGTTTTAAGCACACGAGCAGCGAGGCGACGGCCAACTACACGTTTTAAACCGGTTTTAGAAACTTTCATTTCTTCCGCGAGGTCGAAAATTTCGAGGATATCTTTATCTCTTACGTAACCGATAGCGCGAAGAAGCGTGGTTACGGGCAATTTCTTTTTACGATCGATGTAAGCATACATCACTTCGTTGATGTCGGTAGCAAATTCAATCCAACTTCCTTTGAAAGGAATAATACGAGCTGAATAGAGTTTGGTTCCGTTTGCGTGGAAACTTTGTCCGAAGAACACCCCTGGAGAGCGGTGTAATTGAGATACTACAACACGTTCGGCACCATTGATAATGAAGGTACCTCTAGCCGTCATGTAGGGAATCGTTCCTAGATAAACATCTTGAACGATGGTTTCAAAATCTTCGTGCTCGGGATCGGTACAGTAAAGCTTCAAACGCGCTTTAAGTGGGAGTGCGTAAGACAAGCCACGTTCGATGCATTCTTCCTCAGAATAGCGTGGTGGATCTACGAAGTAATCCAAAAACTCGAGAACAAATTGGTTTCTCGAATCAGTGATAGGGAAATTTTCGGAAAATGTTTTAAAAAGACCTTCGTTATTGCGGTCTTCAAGTTTGGTTTCCAACTGGAAGAAATCTTGGAAAGATTTAATCTGAATATCTAAGAAATCAGGGTATTCCAGAGGAGTTTTAACAGAGCCGAAACGAATGCGCTCTTGCTTTGAGGAAGGAGACAAAGAACTCGCCATATATGATTGTATTATTTTAACGCAAAAAGGTTTAGGCCTGAAAACTCAAGCCTAAACCATAAAAAAGATGAAGAAAGGTTACTTCAATTCTACCTCAGCACCGGCCTCTTCTAGTTGAGACTTAAGGGCTTCGGCTTCGTCTTTGGTAACACCTTCTTTGATAGCTTTAGGTGCACCGTCAACTACTTCTTTCGCTTCTTTCAAGCCAAGACCGGTTAATTCCTTAACCAATTTTACAACGGCAAGTTTAGAAGCACCGGCAGCTTTAAGAATTACATCGAATTCATTTTTTTCTTCAGCAGCCTCACCACCACCGGCAGGACCAGCAGCAACGGCAACTGCAGCGGCAGCAGGCTCAATACCGTACTCTTCTTTTAGGTAAGTAGCCAATTCGTTAACTTCTTTTACTGTCAAGTTAACAAGCTTATCGCCCAGTTCTTTGATGTCAGACATGATTTTTGATTTTTAAAAATTAGCAAACGTAAACACTATATGGAAGCTGAGTGCGTACTCGAAATTATTGTGCTCGTTCTTCGAGCGTTTTAAGCAATCCGGCGATGGTACCACCACTGGATTTAAGTGCAGAAACAACATTCTTCGCAGGAGATTGTAACAACATAATAATATCGCCAATAAGTTCTTCGCGAGATTTGATGTTGCTCAAAGTCTCTAGTTGATTATCGCCAATGTAAATGGCTTCTTCAATAAAGGCTCCTTTGAGGATTGGTTTTTCTTGCTTTTTTGTTCTAAAGCTTTGGATCAATTTTGCGGGTGCGTTACCAGCCTCTGCAATCATAATGCTGGTGTTGCCCTTCAAAACGGGATAAAGCTCGTCGAAATTCTTTTCACTCTGCTCCATTGCTTTGCGAAGCAGGGTATTTTTTACTACAGACATGCTGATGTTCTTGCTATAGCAAAGACGGCGCAGGGCGGTAGTATCCGCGGCATTGAGTCCGGAAATATCGGCCAAGTAAATTACATTATTGGCTTGCAGCTTCTCGGTCAATTCACCAATGGCAGCGGCTTTTTCTTCTCTAGTCATGATGCTTTTGAGATTAATCGGTGAATATTAAACAGACTTGGCGTCAACAGGAATACCAGGACCCATGGTGGTTGACAAATAGATACTCTTAATGTAAGTACCTTTTGCAGCAGCGGGCTTCATACGAACAAGGGTATTGATCATTTCGGCAGCATTCTCACGAATTTTTGCGCTGTCGAAAGAGGCCTTCCCTACGCTTGTATGAACGATACCGTAGCGATCAACCTTAAAGTCAATCTTACCGGCTTTCACTTCAGCAACAGCCTTAGCTACGTCCATAGTAACAGTACCACTCTTAGGGTTAGGCATAAGACCACGAGGACCGAGAACACGGCCAAGAGGACCCAATTTACCCATCATAGCAGGTACGGTAATGATAACGTCGATATCTGTCCAACCTTCTTTGATTTTAGTCAAGAACTCGTCAGAACCAGCGTAATCTGCGCCGGCATCTTTAGCTTCTTGCTCCTTATCAGCAGGAACGAGAGCCAAAACGCGAACGTTCTTTCCGGTTCCGTGAGGAAGACTCACAACACCACGTACCATTTGATTGGCTTTACGTGGATCTACACCCAAGCGTACGGCCAAGTCAACCGAGGCATCAAATTTAGTTTTGCTTGTTTCTCTAACAAGCGCTGCAGCATCCTCGAGGGAGTAGATTTTATTTTTCTCCACCAGTGCATGGGCAGCTTTCTGGTTTTTGGTCAGTTTTGCCATTACAGGTGTATTATGAGTTAAACGGTGATGTTCCGGTAATAGTGATACCCATAGAACGGGCAGTACCGGCGATCATTTTCATTGCGGATTCTTCTGTGAAAGCATTCAAGTCAGGCATCTTGTCTTTCGCAATTTCGCGAACTTGATCCCATGATACTTTACCAACTTTCTTACGGTTTGACTCTGGCGAGCCTCCTTTAAGTTTGGCAGCTTCCAACAACTGTACGGCAGCGGGAGGGGTTTTGATTACGAAGTCGAAAGACTTGTCACCATATACGGTAATTACTACCGGCAATACCTTTCCTGCTTTATCTTGCGTACGGGCGTTGAATTGCTTACAGAATTCCATGATATTTACTCCCTTCGCACCAAGCGCCGGTCCTACCGGGGGAGATGGATTCGCTGCACCACCGCGAACTTGCAGTTTAATTAAGGCAGCAACTTCTTTAGCCATGTTATGTATTTAATTTGTTAAAAAACTTAGAACGCTATATCCGTTTGTGGAAGCAAATACAGATAATAACGAGCTCACATCAAATTTGTTAGGACTAGCTCTCTTTCTCGACTTGCATGTAGTTCAACTCGAGAGGAGTTTTTCGTCCAAATATTTTTACCATCACTTCCAACTTGCGTTTCTCCTCATTGATTTTCTCAATGGTTCCACTAAATCCGTTGAAAGGACCATCTATTACTTTTACTGATTCACCTACAACATAAGGAATGTTGATTTGATCTGGAATGTCGCTCAATTCATCCATCTTGCCAAGCATGCGTTTCACTTCAGCTTCACGCAATGGCACAGGATCACCACCTTTAACTTCACCAAGAAAACCAATTACGCCAGTCACGTTTTTGATAGTATGCACCATCTCACCTTCGAGATTAGCTTCTAACATGATGTAACCGGGAAAATAGTTGCGCTCTTTGGCAATTTTTTTCCCGTTGCGAATTTGAATTACTTTCTCTGTAGGAACCAAAATCTGACCCAATTGAGACTCGAGGTTATTGTGTTGAACCTCCATCTCAATGTAGTTCTTGATTTTGTTTTCTTGTCCGCTAATAGCGCGAACAACATACCATTGCATTTTTTTAGCTTCTGTCATCACACCTGAATTAGATTGAGTAAAGTCCTTCTAATACAAAGCGAATTACGCGATCCATAGCGTAAATAACCAAAGCAATAATTACAGAGGCCACAGCTACAACAGCAGCGCTCTTTTGCAATTGGGTGAAAGTAGGCCACTTCGTTTTGTTTACCAATTCGAAGTAGGATTCCTGAACGTACAATTTAATCTTTTCCATAGCGAAAAATTGGCACGGGTGGAGAGATTCGAACTCCCATCAACGGTTTTGGAGACCGCTATTCTACCATTGAACTACACCCGTATTTAGCGGAAAAGGTATCCCGAAAACATCGAGTTTTCGGGACACCTGAACCTATATTATTTCGAGAATTACTCGAGGATTTCAGTTACCTGACCTGCACCTACTGTACGGCCACCTTCACGGATAGCGAAGCGAAGACCTTTGTTGATTGCTACAGGAGTAATCAACTCAACAGTGATGGTAAGGTTATCACCAGGCATAACCATCTCAACTCCATCAGGAAGGCTGATTTCTCCGGTTACGTCAGTGGTACGTAGGTAGAACTGAGGACGGTACTTCTTGTGGAAAGGAGTGTGGCGTCCACCTTCTTCTTTCTTCAAGATATAAACCTCAGCTTGGAATTTAGCGTGCGGCTTAATGCTACCTGGCTTACAGATTACCATACCACGACGGATATCGGTTTTCTCAATACCACGCAACAAGATACCTACGTTGTCACCAGCTTTACCAGTGTCAAGAATCTTACGGAACATCTCTACTCCAGTTACAGTAGAAGTCAACTTCTCATCACCGTAACCGATGATTTCAACAGCGTCACCAGTGTTAGCAACACCAGTTTCGATACGACCAGTTGCTACAGTACCACGACCAGTGATTGAGAATACGTCCTCGATAGGCATCAAGAAAGGATTCTCCTCATCACGCTCAGGGATTTCGATGTAGTTGTCAACTTCGTTCATCAAGCTCAATACAGTATCAACCCACTTAGGCTCAGCATTAAGAGCACCAAGAGCAGAACCGTGAACAACAGGGATGTTATCTCCATCGTACTCGTAGAAAGAAAGCAATTCGCGGATTTCCATTTCTACTAGCTCAAGAAGCTCTTCGTCGTCAACAAGGTCAACCTTGTTCATGAATACTACGATACGTGGCACACCTACCTGACGAGCCAAAAGGATGTGCTCACGAGTTTGTGGCATAGGGCCATCAGTAGCAGCTACTACCAAGATAGCTCCGTCCATCTGAGCCGCACCAGTAACCATGTTCTTTACGTAGTCAGCGTGACCAGGACAGTCAACGTGAGCGTAATGACGGTTTTCAGTTTCGTACTCTACGTGTGCAGAGTTAATAGTGATACCACGCTCTTTTTCTTCAGGTGCGTTGTCGATTGAATCGAATGAACGAGCTTCTGAAAAACCAGCGTCTGCCAATACCTTAGTAATAGCAGCGGTCAAAGTGGTTTTACCGTGGTCAACGTGACCAATGGTTCCAATGTTAAGGTGCGGTTTGTTACGCACGAAGGTTTCCTTTGCCATGTTGGAAAAACTTAAAAGTTAATTATTTGTTTCGCTTCATTTGAAACAATCTCAAGAAAAAAGTTAGAGCCAATGAGGGGATTTGAACCCCTGACCTCTTCCTTACCAAGGAAACGCTCT
>JBHYFA010000031.1:0-28805 GCA_051859825.1 Schleiferiaceae bacterium | reverse complement strand
TTTGCGCCTCCTTTGTGAGCTTTGTGTAATAATTCAAAATAGATAGTTGGAAAAGGCTCGAAACACACAAAATTCTTTTCACGCCTTTGATACCATACGCGCTTTTCGTGCCTTTCGTGCCTTTCGTGCTTTTCGTAGTCCAAAAAAAAAAATCACAAACCAATAAACCTCATCGTCTTGGCGTGAAAAATCAATTACGAGCAATTCGCTAAATCTCCCAAAAACATCTCTAGCATCTCATCGTCAACATGATCCATTACCACAATCTTCACCCATTGCGGATTATCGTGGTCGTCGGGAACCAAATGATACTTGGATACGAGGCTTTGCGGGAGCTGTCCCGCGCGAATGCTAACGATATTGCTTCCTTTTTCTCGAAAAAAACGAATGCCTTTGGCCGCTAAAGCATCGGCAATGCGCTCGGCACGCTGGCACAAGGTCTGGATTTTATCCTTCCACCCCTGCGGGCCATAGGTGGATAAAATCATCCATATCGCTACGGCATTGGCACCCGAACGACTCCCAATGAGCGTGGCGTCTAAGCCTTTTACATACGAAGCCTCCGAAGAGCGCACGTACTTCATCCAGCCGGAACGAATCAAAAAAACACCCGTACCGTAAGGCGCCTGCACCATTTTATGGGCATCAAGGGTAATACTGGTTACTTCGGGATTGGAAAAGTCTAAATCCATCTCTTGGTCGGTAAACGGATACACAAAGCCCCCGTACGCACCGTCAACATGTAAGAAATACGGCAGGTCGCGGCGCTTTAAGGCCGCAGTATAATCGGTAGAACGGTCCACACTGCCAAACATGGTGGTCATCAAATTGGCAATCACGATAAAATACTTCACCCCCTGCTCCTGAGCACGATCGAGGGTGGATTCTAAATCTGTCGGCAGTATCCTGCGTGTATCATCATCTACCCCCACTCTGAAAAAACGAATATTCAACACATTGGCCGCTTTGGCCGCCGAGTAATGATTATCCGCCGAACAAATAATGGCAATCTCTGATGGACTGGCTCCCTTTTCTTGTTGGAAGTAATTCCGATAAATCCACGCGGCCTGAATATTTGCCTCCGTACCTCCACTGGCCACGTAGCCATCTACCGTTCCGCGCTCAGCCTTGAGAATATCCTCGGCACAAATCTCCAAAACCTCTCTTTCAATCGCCTGCGTACCCGCAAAAAAAGGCTCCGACTCCTCACCCAAGGTATGACAACCAATGTGATTGGGATTGAGAATCATAGAAGTCAAAAAAGGGGCATCTTTTAAAAATGGGGCATCGTGATAAAAAACCCGTGGATCTAAATTGGAACCGGGAATTCCCATTACGTTTGCGCCTTTTAGGGAAAGATTATTCTCCAAAGCCGCGAACACATCTTGTTTTATCTTATCTTTTTCGAGGTGCTTCCAAACTCTAGCATTCATATCGTTGTTTTGTGCAAAGGTCTATTTATTTAGACAACTAAAAAGTGACTTAGCGCATAAATTATACTTGTACTCTATTTTTGCCCCATGCAGCCAGATGAAATTTTACAACAACTCAATGCGCGTACGGAAAATACGCTCATGCATACCTTAAACATTACCTACACCAAAATTGGCGACCGATTTTTGGAGGCTACCATGCCGGTAAACCCTAGCGTTCACCAACCTTACGGTTATCTACATGGCGGCGCAAGCATGGCTCTGGCGGAGTCGGTAGGTAGTGCAGCCTCGCACATTTTCGCGGAAAAAGGCACCAAAGTTTTGGGCTTGGAGTTTAGCGCCAACCACGTAAAAACCATCCGCACCGGAGTTGTTACCGCACGAGCTGAAGCCGTTCATCTCGGAAGAAGTACCCATTTATGGCAAATAAGAGTAAGCGATGAGGAGGGAAATCTCATCAGCTTGTGCAAAATTACCAATATCGTTTTACCATCTTGATGAAGGTTTTGAAGCCCTATTTCGTCTGTCGTTTCCCTAACGAAGACAAGCAGCATTACTTTGTATGCGAACCCACTGATATCGACCAAGCCGATATGAGTTGGACAAGTTTTGAGGGTGAAAAACAATTCTACCGTCGAGAATCCGTTGAAAAATCGCAAATAGCTTCATTCCCCCTGCCCAAACGCAACATTGATCAAGTTCCGGCGCAAAAGGAGGAATATCTGCAATTGGTAGAAAAAGCCGTTGCGTCTATTACCAGCTCCCCTATTGAAAAAATTGTTTTGTCGCGTTTCAAAAATGTTGACTTAAACGAAGATTTCCAACCTTTAGACTTCTTCGAGAAAATGTGCGACACGTTTCCAGCGGCTTTTGTTTACGTATTTCAGTCGGAAAATGAATGCTGGCTGGGTGCTTCACCGGAATTATTGCTGGAACAAAACAACGGCATGCTCCACACCGTGAGTTTGGCCGGTACCAGATGGAACAATCAAAAGAAAGATTGGACGGCGAAGGAGATAGAAGAGCAGGCTTGGGTAACGCAATACATTTTGGAAACCCTGAGCGACATTAGCGCACAAGACATCGCGACTAAAGGTCCTTTCAATCGAAAAGCCGGACACTTAGAGCATCTTTGCACGGAAATTTATGCCCGCACGCCCAAGCACGGAAACGTTTTTACCTGGGCGGATGAACTCCACCCCACACCCGCCGTGTGCGGTTACCCACGAGATATTTCCATGGAGTTTATTTTGAAAAATGAAAACTACCATCGGGAGCAATACTCCGGCTACATCGGTTTGATTGATGCGAAAACCAGTCAGTTCTTTGTCAACCTGCGCTGCATGAAGGTCTATCAAAACCAAGCCGTTCTCTTTGCCGGCGGTGGCATTACCGCAGATTCGTGTCCGGAAACCGAGTGGGACGAAACCGAGGAAAAGCTCAGGGTGTTGGGGGATTTAATCCGCAAGTAAGATGACAAATTTCCAACGGGCATACGCGGTATTGAAAGTTCTGAGCAAGGCCGGAATGCGACACCTCGTACTTTCTCCAGGCTCACGAAACGCCCCGTTGATGATTGCCCTCAAGCATTTCCCGGAAATCCACGTACACCTGCAACCCGACGAACGCTCTGCGGCCTATATCGCTATGGGCTTAAGCAGTATTAGCGGAGCACCGGCGGCCTGTTGCTGCACCTCCGGAACCGCAGCGGCCAACTTCCTCCCCGCCGTGATTGAAAGCCACTACATGCAAATTCCTTTGGTATGCATCACCGCAGATCGACCACTGGAATCGGTAGATATGCGTACCGGACAAACCATCAGACAGCGCGGACTCTTCGGTGATTACGCATTGCAGTACTTCAACGAGTGTGATGAAGCCGTAGATACCGCTGCACTGCTTTATCATTTGCAAAAAAATACTCCATTACAAATCAATCTAGCCTTTGCCGAACCGCTTTACTTGGAAGATGCCCTACCTGATGTAAAGCTCGATGATTTGACTTTTGAAAAGAACGTCCCGCCTATTTCCGATGAAGTAATCGCTTTGCTAAATAGGGCAAAAAAGCCCTTGTTGATTATTGGCCAAATGGAGGTAAACGAGCAAATGCAAACCGAACTCACAAATTGGATTTCAGCCGGATTTGACCTTATTGGTGAACCGCTAAGCAACATAAACGGGATTGTACACCATTACGACCTATGGTTAAAAAACCACGAAGTTGAGCACGATTTGGTCATCAGTATGGGTCGCGACTGGGTATCAAAGAGGATCAAAGGGGCGTTTAATGTGCCCATCATTCACATCGAAGAAATAGAAATATGCCCTGAGCCTTTCGGCAAGTTGACGCATCATATTAAGGCCAATCCTTTAGATATGCTCCCACTACTCCGCGAGAAAATTCCGGTACCACGAGAAAAGTCGCCGTTGCAAGAATGGAATCGGGAAACGCAGGAATATCTGAATACCGTACGGGCGACTTGGAGCGACTTTAGCGCGATACGATCTGTGGTTCAAAGCATCCCGCAGGGCAGCATCCTTCATTGCGGAAATAGTTCAACCGTACGCTACGCCATGCTCTTTGCCCGGGAAGATTTGCAATGGTATGCCAATAGAGGAACTGCGGGAATCGACGGTTCGGTTTCCACCGCCATTGGTCAGGCTTTAGGCACGGATAAAGAGGTGGTTTGCTTGGTGGGCGATCTGAGCTTTTTCTACGACAGCAATGCCCTCTGGCAAAAGCCGAATAACCTCAGCATCGTTGTAATCAATAATGGTCGAGGACATATTTTCCAACTGATTAAAGGACCGGAGACTACTCCGCAGATTGCGGATTGGCAGCAAAGTGCGCACGACATTGACTTTTCCAAACTCGCAGCCGCTTTTGGATGGGAGTATGAGCTGGTTAAAAACGAGGAGGGTATTCACGCCCTGTGGCCGAAGAAGTCAACCCGTGCCAGAATCATCGAAGTCTATACCGCGGAGGCAGACAACGCGGCGATATTTCAGAAGCTACTCAAATTCTAGAGCCACGCCGTTGATGCAGTAACGCATGCCGGTGGTTTCGCGCGGACCATCGGGAAAAACGTGGCCGAGGTGTCCGCCGCAATTGGCACACAATATCTCGGTACGAATCATTCCGTGACTGCGATCGAGCTTTTCCACAACTTTATTTTCCTCAATGGGGCGATCGAAACTAGGCCAACCGCAGTGCGCATCAAATTTATGTTCGCTGGAAAACAAAGCCGAACCGCAACCCGCACACGAATATACACCATCTTCGTAGTGCATATTAAACTCACTCGTATGGGGTCTTTCCGTTCCTTTGAGTCTGAGAATACGATATTGTTCATCATTGAGAATGGCCTTCCATTCTTCTTCTGACTTCTGTACGGGAAATGACTCGCTCATATTCGTTTGTTTTGCAGGTTGTTGACAAAGAGTAACCAAAGGCAAAAGCGCCAAAAAAAGCAATATGGAGTACGACTTCATCTGCGGTTATTTTTCAATTCATCATTCGCCTTTATCGGTCTTTGCAGCATCATTGCTCGGCTTCGCAGTGGCGTTTTCCGACTTGTGATTATTACGTGGCGGGCGTCTTCTTTGCGGCTTTCTGGGAGCGCGAGGCTGCTCGTTTTTCGGCTGCTCCGAAGATTCCACTTTGTCTTTGTTTACAGAAGCCACTTCGGTTTGTGCGGGCTTTTTTGCTGGCCGACGTTTCGGACGGGGTTTTCTTTTAACAACCTCCTCGGTATTTTGGTTCACTTCGGCTTGGGGTGCCTTGCCATTCTGGTTCGGCTTTGATTCTAACTTCGAATCAGGTTTTGGCCGAGCGGAATTTCCCGAACGCTGCGCCGGACGTTTTCCGAAAAAGTCGGCAACGGCAGCCACGGCGTATTTAGATAGAAGAATTCTACGATGTCCGTTATTTTTCGTAATCAACAATCTTGCACCCTTCCACGCATCATCCAACATTCGGGCTTCTTCCACAGAAACATCATGGTCGTGCATATCGTGTACGATGAGTCCACGTGCGGAAATAGATTTTGCTTGGGTATGTCCGCCATAGGTTTCAATGGGCACCTTGTAGGTATCCACCAAATTTTGAATCAAAGCCTTTTTGGTTTTTTCACCAGCTTTGATTCTACGGCAGAAGTCGGCCACAACATTTTCAATAGAGCAAGGTGCGGCAATGGTAGCTATTTTTTCTACCTGGAAACCTTTGTTGTAGGCGTTAAGGATGGCCAATCCACCCAAAGAATGACCAATAGCGCCATAGAATGGACCATGCGTCATATTTACTCGTTCGATGGCTTCCACAAACTCCAGCATGTGGGTTTGTTTGAAATCCTTATTCTCTCCGTGGGCGGGACCATCAAAAGAATAGACTTGAAAGCCGCGGGCGAGGAGGAAGTTTTTCAGTTTAAAAAACTGCGTTGCTCTTCCCGACCATCCGTGAACGAGGAGAATCTTTTTACCGGTATTCTTACCCCAGATGTAAACGGTAATTTTCTTTTTACCAATCATCAGTTCCTTGCGGGTTGCTTGTTCGTAAGCTTTATTTTCCCGTGCCGGACGTTGAAAAGGAATGGGGGTAAAAAAGAAATACTTGGCCAACTTGAGAGCCATTGGAGGATACACTGCTTCGAGAAATCGCAGGGCAGCAACAACATAAAACGGGGGTGATAAATCTATTGGTTTTTCGTTTTTTGACATAAGTAAAATAAGTTAAAAAGCACTTTTAATGAGCTCATAGCCGCCATAAAAAATAAATAGCCATACGAGGCCTTTTCCCAAGAAAAACAAAAACAAAAGGATGGCGGCTTTGGGACCCAATTTTTTCAGTAGTCCTTTCCAACCCTCTTCTTTCAATACACTGCGGTAATAAGCCATACCGCGCTGGGATGTATGTTTTGTCATGTTAAATTCAAATTTTGCAAAGACGTATAAATACATCTAAACAATAAGACATTATGGAAAAAATCTATCTTACCATAATGCAAGTGGCTAGGCTAGAAAGTTCGAGAGCGAGGCTTGCAAAGGTTAAAAATTTGAGTCTCGACACACTTTGTCGGGATGACTGAATTTTTAACTGAGCGTAACGAAGCTATCGGACTTTCTAGACAGACACTAAGTGGAGTCTGTCCAAAAAGTCAAAGTGGCTGATCTAGAAAGTTCGAGAGCGAGGCTTGCGAAAGTTGAAAATTTTGAGTCCCGACAACACTTTGTCGGGATGACTGAATTTTTAACTGAGCGTAACGAAGCTATCGGACTTTCTAGACAGACACTTAAAATCGACCGGCTCGTAAGCCAGATTCTGTTCCAACCCTGCCATTTATCTAACGCAGCCTACCCGTAGAAGTTGTTTGCAAGCAAACATAGAAACGAGCAGCCTCTACTTCTACCTATTTGGCCTTGCAGCATACAAGGTTTACCCTGCCACAAATGTTACCATTTGCGCGGTGGGCTCTTACCCCACCTTTTCACCCTTACCTCCCGAAAGAGGCGGTATATTTTCTGCGGCACTATCTGTCATCCACTGATATAGCGGTGGACGCCCTCGCTTTCACAAGGTGTATTGCTCTGCGCTGTCCGGACTTTCCTCCCCATTGCTGAGGCGACAAGTCGGCCGGTCGATATTTCAAAGAAGTACGATTTTGACTTAGAAGTCATTATTACCCTTATTGCGTCGCAGTAAAGCAAGCACAATAATGGTAAGACAAACAATAGCAACAATCTGTACCATAATTCTATCCGTCAATTAATTTACCCAAAGACTCTGAGTGAATAACTCGGTAGTGATCAACATTGTTCCAATCTTCATCATCTACACGAATTGCGCCTTTGGTTACGTGACCCAACAAGTCGAAAGCAACGCCATTGAGCATCATATTATCGATAAAATCGGCTTCCTTATCGGGATCAACTGTTACCACCACTCTACTTTGTCCTTCACCAAAAAGGAAGGCATCGGTGCGGATTTCCGCTGGCGTGGTGATGTCGAAGCCCATTCCCGAAGGGATGGCTTTTTCGATAAGGGCGGTAAACAAACCGCCTTCTGATACGTCGTGTGCAGAATTAACTAAGCCTGCACGGATGGTCATTTTCAACTGTTCTTGAAGGGCGTATTCTGCCTCCAAGCTAAATGTTGGTACCGGAGATTTCTCAACCTTGTGGTAGTGCACCAAGTATTGGGAGGAGTTGATATCCTCACGCACTTGACCAATTAGGAAGATTAAATCACCTTTTTTCTTAAACGGTATGGTGGTGATAAAACGCTTATCTTCCACAATACCAATCATTCCAATAGTAGGTGTAGGGAATACCGGTTCGGTTTTGTCCTTGAGGACGGTTTGGTTGTAGAAACTCACGTTACCACCCGTTACCGGGGTTTTGAAGAGTTCACAAGCCTTAGTCATTCCCTTGATGGCCGAAACAAACTGCCAGTACACCTCTTTGTTGTAGGGATTACCAAAGTTCAAGCAATTGGTTACCGCTGAAGGCACACCGCCGGAGCAAACGATATTTCGGGCAGCTTCACTCACCGCAATCATGGTTCCTATTTCCGGATCGGCATACACGTAACGCGAGTTACAGTCAACCGTCATAGCCAAAGCGCGGTTGGTATCCTTGATGTTTACGATGGGTGCATCGGTTGGCGCATTGGTACTCATATTTACCGTTCCCACCATGGAATCGTACTGCTCAAAAATCATTTTGCGCGAAGCGAGGTTGGGCAAGCCTACCATAAACTCGGCAACCTTTTGCAAATCTTTCGGCTGCTCTACTTGGTCGATGTCAAACTCTTGAAGTTCGTCGTAGTAAGCTGCTTTGCGATATTCGCGGTAGTAAACCGGAGCGCCACCACCCAACACGAGCGATTCTGCCGGGGCTTGAGCGATTTTTTCTCCCTTCCAGAAAAATTCCAGTTGGTCGCCATTGGTTACCTCACCGATGTGGGCGCAGTTGAGATCCCACTTATCAAAGATGGCTTTCATTTCTTCTTCCTTGCCTTTTTGTACCACCACAAGCATACGCTCCTGGCTTTCGGAAAGAAGAATTTCCCAAGGCTCCATTTGGTCTTGGCGCAGTGGCACCAAATCGAGATTGATACGCATTCCACATTTGCCGGAGGCACTCATTTCCGCAGTAGAGCAAATAATACCCGCAGCACCCATGTCTTGCATACCCACGATAAAACCAGTACCAGCGAGTTCGAGGGTAGCTTCGAGCAACAATTTTTCCTGGAATGGGTCACCTACTTGAACCGCCGGAATATCGTTGGCCGAATCCTCACTCAAATCTTTTGAGGCAAATGAAGCTCCGTGAATCCCGTCCTTACCTGTGGCCGAACCAACGATATAGACAGGATTTCCTTCGCCCTTGGCCGTGGCACTGATCATTTTCCCTACCTCCATGATACCGGCAGAGAAGGCATTCACCAATGGATTTTGGTTGTAACACTCATCGAAGTAAACCTCACCCCCTACGGTGGGAATACCGAAGGCGTTACCGTAGTCGCCGATACCTTTCACCACCCCTTTCACGAGCCATTTGGTGCGATCGAGGTTGGGATTACCGAAGCGCAGGGAATTCAACTGCGCGATAGGACGGGCACCCATGGTAAAAATGTCGCGGTTGATTCCGCCCACACCCGTTGCTGCACCTTGGTAAGGCTCCAGAGCGGATGGGTGGTTGTGCGATTCGATTTTAAACGCGCAGGCCAAACCCTCTCCAATATCTACCAAACCGGCATTCTCCTCTCCCGCTTTTACGAGCATGTGCGGACCGTCTTTCGGTAGGGTTTTCAACCAAATAATGGAGTTTTTATACGAACAGTGCTCACTCCACATGGCGGAATACATGCATAGTTCGGTAAAATTAGGCTCGCGACCAAGAATTTCGTGTATCTTCAAAAACTCTTCTTCGTTGAGACCTAACTCCTTGGCAGCAGATAAATCTATGGCTGGGTACGTTGCGTTCATGTATCGGTACTATTGAATTTGATTATCGTAAAATAAGGCGAAACCAATGTATTTTTGTTTGCCTGAATTTGTGGCAAAGATACAAAGATGAAAGGAGCTTACAGACAACTTTTTTGGTTGGTTTTGATTCTGTCTTGCGCACTTGAAAATCAAGCGCAGGAAGATCGGTTTTCGGAACGATTGAGTTACGATTTTCGCCTAAATCAAGCCGCATTTAGAGCACACCGTCCCGAAATGTTTTTACCCAACGACTTCTTTTACAACTTCGACATTGGCTTAACCTATCATTCAACGGGAGAAAAGGCTTGGTCGTACACCAACAATTTACCGAGAGTAGGGCTGAGATACGCGTACTTTCATTTTCCCGATGATGAACTCATGGGGCGCGGCCATGCGCTTTACACGAACTTGTCCAACGATTTCTTTCGCAGTAATAGACATTCCTTTTTCTACGATCTAGGAATGGGCTTGGGATGGGTTACACGTACGTTTGATCCGGTGGAAAATCCTTTGCAGAACGCGATGAGTTCGCGACTAAACGTGTATGTGGATGCGCGGGCGGGATATCGTTTTCATTGGAATGGCGCCTGGAGTTTGGGCGTTCAACTCTTTCATTTTTCGAACGCTGCCAATCGAAAACCCAACAGCGGAATGAACTTCTTCGGGTATTTCATTGGTTACAGCACGGCCTTTCCTACGCGAAACTTTCCTTCCGACCCGGAGAAACTGAAAATGAATGAAAAAAGAGATCATCAGCTATTGGTTGGAGGCTTGATCAGTCAGCACCAACACAGTTATCAAGATCCGCACGATTTCATTGCCAATGTATTTGTGGAGAAGAACTTTCAGTTGAGCAGAAATTACCGCTTGGGAATTGGCGGACAAGTGTTTTACGAAGCCTATGAAAAAATTTACCACCGCTGGGCGCGCAAATGGGGCAATCAGGAAATTCGTGAAGCCAACTGGACAGAAGGAGTTTCTACGGGCATATACATCAGCAACGAATGGGTGCTGGATAGGTTTTCCATTTTCTTGCATAAGGGCGTGTACACCTCCGGGAATTTCCGAGAATTTACTACCATTGCCGATTACGCTGAAGGGGGCATTTTTGAACACCGCATTCGTTTTAACCAAAGCGTTTTTTTCCACCGCTTGGGTTACCGCTACAAGATAAACAATCACCTAACGGCTCAACTGAGTATGCTCACGCATTTTGCGAAAGCGAGATATACGGAGATTGGGATTGTTTACAGGTTGTGAGCGAGAGTGCTAGCAAACACAAATCGAAAAAATAACGATGATTCTTTACCATTCCTTCGGATCTATTGATGTATGAAGAACAGCAACAATATCAACAACATATTTATTTTCATCGATTGTAAAATGAATCATAAAAGGGAATTTCTTCAAAGGTAGGCATCGCACTTTTCATATGTAAAATATTTGTTTTTTTAAGGTCATATGGAATGTCCTTGTCAATTTTTATTGGAGCTTGTGAAGGCTACTACATGGACATTTTCATAACGAACAGAAAAAAATGGAAATCTTTCAAGAGACTCAAAATAAGTGTTTAATGTGTTTTCAAACTTTCTGCCAAGACCTACTTTTTGATTATCGTAATAGTCAATAGCATTTTGAATATCTTTCAATGCCCTTTTATCAATATTTACTTGAAAATCAGGCACAAATTTAATCTTTAAATGAAAGTTTTTTTCGAGCCTCTTTCCAAGATATTACATCTTCTTGTTTAGCCGTTTTCAACCTTTCACGAACAATGATTTTGTGACTTTCAGGAATTTCTTGTTCCTGTAATATTTCAAAACCTAATTGGTTGACTAATTCAATAAAAAAGGCCAGTTTACTATCTGGTACTTTTAGTGTCACTTCTTTCATAATTCGGAAAAATTAAAACTCTTATTTCAAAGATTTAAAAATAGGTTTACAAAGATACAAAACATATTCATTGAAACCCCGCAAGTCCAATATAAAGAAACAATCTACAAAGTGACCCTACCTCTTCCGCGCAATCATCAATCCATCACGAATGGGGAAAAGCACGTTGTCAACCCGGTCGTCGCTGTGAACAAAGCGATTGTATTCGTGGAGCGCGCGGGTATCCTTATCCTTGTTTTTTTCGCGCTCATCGGTAACCTTACCCGACCACAACACATTATCAGCGATGATTATCCCACCCGACGGCATCATGGGTAAAACGAGTTCGTAATACTTCAGATAGTTCTCTTTATCAGCATCTATAAAAACCAAATCCCACGGCTTTTCGATCGTAGGAATGATTTCCAAGGCATTGCCAAGGTGAAAGTGCATTTTCTTCGCGTGAGCTGATTGGGCAAAATACCCACGAATACGCTCTTCCAACTCCTCATTCACGTCGATCGTGTGGAGCTCGCCATCGGATTGCAAACCCTCAGCCAAACAAAGCGCTGCATACCCCGTGTAAGTTCCAACCTCCAAAATATACTTGGGCGATTGCATCATACTCAACATACGTAAAACTTGTCCTTGCAGATGCCCACTCAACATGCGGGGCAACAAAACCTCCGCGTGAGTATCGCGGTTGATTTTTTTCAAAAGCGCATCCTCATCGCGGGTGTAGGTTTCGGCGTACTGAGAAATATGTTCAGGTAGAAATTCCATAATATCGATTTTTGGCAAATATTGAGTAAAGCAGTTGAAAAAACAAACATTATTTGAGGAAAAAAGATCATTTCCCAGCATAGCTTTGTACTTTTACCGCTTGAATTTTTTTATGAGCAAAAAACAAGAACGTTACGATAAAGCTTACCTGAGAATGGCGCAAGAATGGGCCAAACTATCACATTGTACCCGAAAAAAAGTTGGCGCACTCATCGTGAAAGACCGCATGATTATCAGTGACGGCTACAACGGAACCCCAACAGGCTTTGAAAACACCTGTGAAGATGAAGATGGAAACACCAAGTGGTACGTACTGCACGCCGAAGCCAACGCCATTCTCAAAGTAGCCGGATCTACCCACTCCTGCACGGGTGCCACCTTATACCTCACGCTCTCCCCTTGTAAAGATTGTGCTAAGCTCGTGCACCAAGCGGGCATCAAAAGATTGGTGTACATGAAACAATACAAGGATGATGCGGGTTTAGAATTTCTAAAAAAGGCCGGGGTAGAGCTTGTATGCATACCCACTACTGAGGAATAAACTATCCATGCGCAAAATACCTTCATCACTTATACCTATTCTGATAGCCCTCCTAATTTTGCTGGGCTTCTACATCGGGAGCTATACGAGCTCAGGGACTTCCTATGCCTCTCAACGCGTGCAAAAACTCGACTACCTCCTTAAAAGGGTTGATGACCTGCACCTAAATCCCACGGGAATAGATAGTCTGCTCGAAATTGCCATTTCCGATTTACTGCACCAGCTCGACCCTCATAGTTCATACCTCAATGCCCGAGACGTTCAGCGTTCGAGAGAATCGGTTTCCGGCTCCTTCGTGGGTATTGGTGTTGAATTCAACGTGCTTGATGACACCGTGTGGGTTCGGGGAGTCATTCCCGGTGGTCCCGCTTCACGAGCAGGAATGCGTGGCGGCGATGGCATTCTCAGTGCCAATGGAGAGTCGTTGATTGGCCTAGAAAACGCCGAAATAATGAGTCTGCTCAAGGGTGTTGAAGGTTCTATTTGTGAAGTGGAAGTCATTCGCGGAAATCAGGAAGAATTTTTGAATATCAATATCACCCGAGGTGAAGTTCCTCTTCCCAGTGTGGATGTCTATTTTCGTCCCAAAGAGCGTTTTGCCTTCGTGCGCATCACCCGTTTTTCTGAAAAAACCATCACTGAGGTAAAAAACGCCATAGGATATGTAAATGCCAAGGACGCGGAGGGATTCATCCTCGATTTGCGCGACAATCCCGGCGGACTCCTCAATCAAGCCGTAGAAGTAGCTTCTCTTTTTCTGGAAAAAGGCGACACCATTTTGTATATTGAAGACAACAGGGGAAATTCCACTTGGCACGTAAGTAAAAAACCCGGGAGTTTGAAGGATATTCCGCTCGTCATTTTAATCAATGAAGGCTCGGCGTCGGCGTCGGAGATTGTGGCTGGAGCCATTCAGGATAATGACCGTGGACTTATTCTGGGAAGACGAAGTTTTGGTAAAGGCTTAGTGCAGGAAGAAATCTCCCTTCCCGACGGCAGTAAGGTGCGACTCACAACCTCTAAATACTTCACCCCTTCTGGTCGTGTGATTCAAAAGCCCTACGATCGCGGTTTTGAAGCGTATAAAAATGAGATTTACGACCGCATGGAAAATCAAGATGATTTACCGGTGGAAAACACCCAAATTTTCAGAACACGCAACGGAAGAACCCTCTTTGGCGGTGGCGGCGTTCGTCCGGACATTCTCATCAAGCGCGATACCAGCTTCTTCAGTGGTCATGCCTTTCATCTACTTGGTAGCGTGGAAGCACTAAAAAAAATCAATCACTACGGAGCTGTTCATTTTGATAGCATTAAAAATCTCGGTCCGGAAGTACTGTGGAATAGTCCTGACACCCTAATCACCTTCGCAATTTTTCCCGAAGCCAGATACATTCCCCAAAGAGACATAGGTGAAATGGCGGTGTACATCAAGCAGCAGGTTATCCTAAGTGTATTTGGACGTACCACTATGCTGCCTTACACCCTGCGCGAAGATCCATACATCGAAAAGGCCATTCAGAGTTTTTCCCACCCAGAAACCTTCCAAAATCTTCTCAAACCAAAATCATCAATTCAATAAATCATGGCAAAAAAAAGCATCCTCAATAAAAAGTCGCTCCGTTTCTTAGAGAACTACATCAACAACCCCTCTCCTACCGGTTTTGAAACTCCCGGACAAAAGATGTGGTTGGAATACCTCGCTCCCTACATCGACACGCACTATTCCGACGTGTACGGAACGGCTGTAGGGGTTATCAACCCCGATGCGCCCTACAAGGTGGTTCTCGAAGCCCATGCCGATGAAATATCGTGGTTTGTGCATTACATCACCAAAGAAGGCTTCATTTACTTGAGGAGAAACGGCGGATCTGACCACCAAATTGCTCCCTCGAAGCGGGTAAATATTCACACCAAAAAGGGCATAGTGAAAGCCGTATTTGGCTGGCCGGCCATTCACACGCGTCAGGAAAAGGAGGAGGCACCAAGCATGAAAAACATCTTCCTCGATTGCGGGGCGGCATCCAAAGAAGAAGTGGAAGCTCTCGGCGTACACGTAGGTTGCGTGGTTACGTATGAAGACAGCTTTAGCATTCTCAACAAAAATAAATTCATCGGTAGAGCGCTCGACAACCGCATTGGAGGATTTATGATTGCTGAAGTGGCGCGTTTGCTCAAAGAGAATAACGTAAAATTACCGTTTTCCCTCCATTTGGTAAACGCCGTGCAGGAAGAAATAGGCTTGCGCGGTGCCGAAATGATTTCCAGACGCATCAAGCCAAACGTGGCCATCATCACCGATGTGTGCCACGACACCTCCACGCCCATGATGGACAAAATTCAGCAAGGGGACTTTAAAAGCGGCAATGGCCCCGTGCTCACCTACGGTCCGGCGGTGCAAAACAACCTCCTTGATTTCATCATTGGCCGAGCCGAAAACGGAAAAATCCCCTTCCAGCGCATGGCCGTATCGCGTGCTACCGGCACCGACACGGATGCTTTTGCCTTTTCCGCAGAGGGTGTTCCTTCAGCGCTGATTTCACTGCCCCTGCGTTACATGCACACCACCGTTGAAATGTGTCATCAAGACGACGTGGAGAACACCATCCGCTTGATGTATGAGGTGGTTATTGGACTGGAGGCAAACCAAGATTTCTCCTATTTTTAAATTTTCCAAAATAGGTAGTGTAAATAAGCGTCATACTGCTTATTTTTGCCGCCCAATTTTGGTCCCGTAGCTCAGCTGGATAGAGCAACTGACTTCTAATCAGTAGGTCACAGGTTCGAATCCTGTCGGGATCACCACAAAATCAAAGAGTTGCAAGCCTAAAAGTTTGTAGCTCTTTTTTTTTTGCGCTGTTATTCATACTTGGGTGTAAAGCAAAACAGATTTGTTATACGCTTACTTTTAGATAGTTATCTTTATTGGAATCCGTGTGTTGAATTAGTATGAGAAGCACATCTATTGCTATTTTTATAGCACCCCCATTTTTCACTCCATCATGAATTGATAATCCATGATATAAATTCTCTCAATGCACGACCTCGGTGGCTGAGTGAATTTTTCTCCTCTGGCGTCATCTGGGCAAAACTGCAATCAAAACCCTCGGGAACGAAAACA
Organism: Schleiferiaceae bacterium; assembly: GCA_051859825.1. GTDB lineage: Bacteria > Bacteroidota > Bacteroidia > Flavobacteriales > Schleiferiaceae > CSBr16-58. The sequence continues at coordinate 13,070 of JBHYFA010000031.1, read as the reverse complement.
GGATCGTAACCGAAACCATACGGACCACTGAGCCGCTCGTGAGCTATTTCGCCTTTGGCAATTCCTTCAAATAACTCAACACCCTTATCCGTAGTGAAGGCAAGCACCGTCTTAAACTGTGCCTTGCGGTTATCTACACCTTCAAGCTCCGCAAGTAACTTGTTCATATTTTGCTCATTATCCTTAGCATCACCTGCATAGCGGGCGGAAAATACGCCGGGAGCACCGTTGAGATGCTCGACCTCCAAACCAGTATCATCGGCTAAGGAAGGAATGCCGGATATCTCAAAGACGTATTCCGATTTCTGACGAGCATTTTGACGCAAAGTCAAGCCCGTTTCGGGAATCCCTCCCGTTATACCAACATCCTCTGGTGTGAGTATCTCAAAAGATGGGGGCAACAACTTACGAAGTTCGGCTACTTTGCCGGGATTTTGGGTGGCTAAAACGATTTTCATTCTTCTGCAATGTGAAATAAGGCGTCACCGCGGTGGACCAATGGTATGTTGTTGTGCCCAACGATATAACCATCTTTGGGCGAAAGTACGTGCTGACTAAAATGATTATACGGATTATCGATAACGCCAATTACCTGCCCGGCTTTCACTTTTTTTCCCGATATTTTTTTAGGAACAAAAAGTCCTGACGCTTCGGCTCGTACCCAACTGCTGTTTTTTAACAACACGCTTTTATTGGACCTAGGAGCTTTTACATCAATCATTTCCTCATGCAATAAAACCCGCTTAATGCCTTTGACCGCTTCTTTTATGGCAAATTGATCAAAGCGTAAACTCTCACCTCCTTCGTACACAACAATGGGCTTACCGAGTTTATCGGCCGCGTCTCGCAAAGATCCACTTATTAAACCGGAATGCATGGTCAACGGAGCATTGAATACCTCAGCAATCTCCATCGCCTTTTGGTCTTTGGAGGCATAGCGAATCTGCGGATAATTGGTTCTGCTTGCTCCACCAGTATGGAAATCTAATCCGTAGTCGATGTGGGGAAGAATTTTCGTCGTGACTAAGTTGGCCACAATAGCCGCCAAGCTGCCGTCGGCATTCCCGGGAAAGCTGCGGTTTACGTCTTTCCCATCGGGTACATCGCGAGAGAAATGGTTGAAACCATAAACGTTGATGATGGGCAGGGCAATAATGGTTCCCCGCAGAAGTTGGCTCGACCACGGACTTTGAATAACCCGACGAACGATTTCCACCCCGTTCACTTCATCGCCGTGTAAACCACCGGAGAGCAAAACACAAGGCCCCGGTTCATTGCTGCGAAATACGTGGATGGGCATGTGAATGAGCGTACCCGATGGCAAACGAGCAACGTCTATCTCGATAAAGCGATTTTCACCGGGAAGAATACTCCTTCCATCGATGATCATTACTTCACTCATTGTCCGGTATAATTAAATGGTGTAATCTCAATGATTTCGGCTTTTACTTCATCACTTACTTTGAGGGTAGCTACAAATTCACGCATGGAGTCTGCGGTGATTGCCGCGTGGGTACGCGTGAGGTTTTTCAAGGCTTCGTAGGGTTTAGGATAGCCCTCTCTACGCAGAATGGTTTGCACCGCCTCGGCTACTACCGCCCAGTTGTTTGTGAGGTCACGACGAATAGCCTCTTCATTTACGATCAATTTATCGATACCACGTAATAAGGCATTATACGAAATGATTCCGTGCGCCAAGGGCACGCCAATGGCTCGTAATACGGTAGAATCTGTGAGGTCGCGCTGCAATCGTGAGATGGGCAACTTAGCACTCAAATGCTCCAAAAGCGCATTGGCAATCCCGAAGTTTCCCTCGGCATTTTCAAAGTCGATGGGATTCACCTTGTGGGGCATGGCCGAACTCCCCACTTCGCCTTCCTTGATTTTTTGTTTGAAATAATCCGTAGAGATATAGCTCCAAATATCACGACTGAAGTCGATGAGAATGGTATTGATGCGTTTCACCCCGTCAAAATAGGCGGCCAACATATCGTAGTGCTCTATCTGAGTAGTGGGATGTGAACGCTTGAGCTTAAGCACCTCTTCCACAAAAGCTTTAGCAAAGGCATGCCAATCGTGGTTGGGATAAGCCACCGTATGTGCATTGAGATTTCCAGTAGCTCCGCCAAACTTCGCGGCAAAGGGAATGCTGTCTAAAAGCTCCAATTGACGATTGAGACGTTCCACAAACACCTGCATTTCTTTACCCAAGCGAGTTGGTGAAGCGGGTTGCCCGTGCGTACGCGCCAAAAGCGGAATCGCACTCCATTCTTCGGCCCGAGCAGCAATACTGGCAATCACTTTTTCCAAAGCCGCCCGTCCTTCATTGTGATGATAATCCATCAAAGAAAGCGGTATGGCGGTATTGTTGATGTCTTGCGAGGTAAGGCCAAAATGCACAAATTCGTTGTACTTCTCCAGCGCACTACCCGCCATTTTTTCCTTGAGAAAATATTCCACCGCCTTAACATCGTGATTGGTAACGGATTCAATCTGCTTAATTTTTTCAGCATCTTCTTTAGTAAAACCACTGACCCACGAACGCATTTCTTGGGCCTGCTCGTCACTTAGTGCGGGAAATTGAGGAAGCCCCTGCTTACTCAGAAAAACGAAATACTCCACTTCGATGTGCAAGCGGTATTTGATTAAGGCATATTCAGAAAAATAATTGCTTAAGCTCTTGGTATGGCGTTGGTATCGTCCGTCCACCGGTGATATTGCCATTAATGAATCCGTCATAATAAATTGAAAAAATTGCTGAAAAATGAAAGGGACAAAAGTACAAATACACTAAGGAATCACACCCATTATTCCAGGGATAATGATTTCCGTTTATACACCAGCACATCATCGGTTTCCTTAAAAGGCTCAAAGTGCTCGTCGAGGTATTCGCCAATGGAGCAACCCTCTGGCCACGGTCGCTTTTTGATGTTGAAAACGTAGTTTACCTGCTGGGAATGGCTGCTTTCGAAATATGGAATATCCGGACATCTTCTTCCTTCTTCGGAATCCATTTTCAACAATCTAAAAATGTGGTTATCCGGATTAAAGTAGAATGGAAAATAGGCGTTGAGCGCTTCATAGAAATCGGCGATTATTACCGGATGATAAAGTCCGGCATAATTGGCTGCATGACTTTCCAACCAATTATCGCTGTAATATATAGGCACAACGATTCCCCCATGATGAAGCTCCTTCCCGATTTCGTGCATTTGTTTGCCTAAGTAGGTTAAATCCTTAAAGGTCTTTACCTGATGTTTCCATTGCAAAGGACTGTAGATGAGAATGAATCCTAAAATAAGAACACGCTGCCACACTTTTCGGACCTCCATCATCAACACAATAATAATGGCAAAAAGAAAGAAGAACTGAATTCTGTAGGAGAGAAAGCCGCCTCCGAGAAGATTTTCGGGAATGAAGAGAAAACCCAGAAGAATTAAGGTGGCAAAAATACCAAAAGTGCGTCCGGTGTAGTTCCAGCGTTTTATTCGCCAAAGCTCCACGGACAACAAGACTAGAATGAGAAGACTAAACCAACGGGTAGTTTGCTTTTCAGTTTCGTAAAACGTTACCAATGGCTGGCTATTCCAAAGCATTTCCAGTCGAGTAACAATCCCCGGCCATTCAAACACCATAGGTTCAGATCGATCAATAAAAATCAGATAAAAGCTAAGCACTGAGGCCAAGCTAAGAGGAATAAAGGTTAAAAGCGCAATGCCTCGGGTTCGGTTTTTAGCAATAACAAAATCAATCAGCAATAAAGCACTAATGGCCGGAAGCATCATTAAATGCGAAAAATGCATGGCCACCCCAAGGAGCAAGGAGCTGAGAACAATGATTGCGGGCTTTTTTCCGTTGAGGGCTGTGAGCAGGCTGTAGGTAAAAAAAACCATCCCTACACCGAGCAGGAAATTATAGAAGCCCAAGAACAGCATAAAGTTGTACAATAGTGGGAAAAGCAGAAGTGCATTGAGCGAGGAAACTCCCTTTAGGCGACAAAGCCATTCAAGGCTAATGGCAGGAAGTAGCAAACAAAGTACAACGATCAATTTTTCAATGTTCAAGGGGTGCATGAATGACCAAAGCGCACTCATCAACCAATGCGAAAGAATGTTTGGCGGAGGAAAGGAATTTTGCAGCAGAATATCTTGACTCTCACTAAACTCCGACCACCTTGCGAGCAGGGATGCACTGTAGAGGTGGGCTGCTCCATCAAGAGTGGGAAAAATGGGTAAGACAATTATGGGCAGTACGTAAACCAGCAGGCCTAAATAAAACAGCCAGCGCGCGAGCACCGGCTTGTTTTTGATTTTGTGAAAAAGTTTAAAAACCTGCATGGTTTTGAAGATTTATACGGTCATAATGTCGCCCTCTTTTTTCTCCAACACGGCATCAGCTTTAGCATTGTACTGATTGGTGAGCTTTTGGATTTCTTCTTCATTCGCTTTGATAAGATCCTCGGGGGCTCCGTCATCCTTAAGTTTTTTTAATGCATCGTTGGCATCTTTACGAGCAGCGCGGATACTTACTTTGGCGTGTTCGGCCTCTGCCTTTGCCGCTTTCACTAAATCTCTACGACGATCTTCGGTAAGCGCCGGGATATTGATGATTACCATTTCACCATTGTTGCTCGGGTTCAACCCTAAGCCTGCATTGAGAATGGCCTTTTCTATTTCGTTTATCATTCCCTTTTCCCACGGCTGAACGGTAATGGTTCGTGCATCAGGAGTAGAAACGTTTCCCACACCACTCAAAGGCGTAATTGAACCGTAATAATCAACTTTCACCGTAGAAAGCATGGATGGATTTGCTCTGCCGGCACGGATTTTCACCAATTCCTTTTCAAGGTGGGAAATCGCGTTAGACATTGATTCTTCAGCTTCGGCAAAAATGAGTTCAAGTTCTTCGTTCATAGTAGTTGCTATTTTTATTTGGCAAAAATATTAATTATGTACAAGGGTTCCGATGTTTTCTCCGGTAACCACTTTCATCAGATTACCGCGCGTATTCATATCAAAAACCAAAATAGGTAATTTGTTTTCTTCGCTCAGTGTAAACGCGGTCATATCCATTACATTCAATCCCTTTTCGTAGGCTTCGCGGAAGGAAAGTCTATCGTACTTCACCGCGGTGGCGTCTTTTTCCGGATCGGCGGTATAAATTCCGTCCACACGTGTGCCCTTCAAAATCACGTCGGCCTCAATTTCGATAGCGCGCAGGGTAGCGGCTGTATCGGTGGTGAAATACGGATTGCCTGTTCCTCCGGCAAAAATCACCACTCTACCTTTTTCAAGGTGGCGAATGGCGCGACGACGAATAAATGGTTCGGCAATTTTGTGCATTTCGATGGCGCTTTGCAATCGAGTGTAAATACCGACATCTTCGAGAGCTGACTGCAAAGCGAGTCCATTTATGGTAGTTGCCAACATGCCCATGTGGTCGGCTTGCACACGATCCATACCTTCACTGGCGCCGGAAACGCCACGAAAAATGTTACCGCCACCAATAACAATAGCCACTTCAACGCCCTTATCAGCAATGGCTTTTATGTCTTCGGCATACTCTTTTAATCTTTGAGAATCAATTCCGTAGTTACGCTCTCCCATCAGAGCCTCGCCACTTAATTTGAGAAGAATTCGCTTGTATTGCATATCAGATTTTAATTGTTGCAAACCTACACATTTTTTTTGTCCTTTGAAAGAGGTTTAATGAGAGCTTTTGCATAAAATCCAGATGCGGATATAAAAAGTTCAGGAACAAAGCCCAAACAGCCAATAGCTGTCGGTAAGAATCAAACGGATAAGAAGGATAATATTTTGATTATCAATTACTATGTTTCTCTACGGGCAAAAGCTTCTGAGGTAATTATCTTCGTATCTGTGTAGGTTAAGCGTCTGGACTTTCTAAACAAACCTTAAACTGCCAAACACCATTACAATATTTTTTTATACATTTACAGCAGTCGAATGTGTGATTTGTATAAAATGATAGCAAGAAAATAATAGGTACAGTACGAGCGTATGCCGATTCCTCCCGCTCCGTATTGATTGTTGCCCCAAGTATAGACAGCCACTGAATTTACCTAGCCACGGCCTTCCCCACTTTCTCCTTTGAAAACTGATTCTCCGGCCTACTAAATGCCTGAAAAATGGCCTGGCGTTCCAACTGCGTCAACCGCCAACTCAGGGCTAAATCTTCAGGTTCGCTTGGACGAAACAAAGGGAAAGTAATAACCTCAATAGGCATATCAAAGGCTTCTTCGGCAAACTGCTGAATGATTGCTTTATTGTAGGTCTGCAAATAACTAAAGCTTTGAATCACACCATTTATCGGGCGAATTAAATCGTTGAGTCGGTACTTACTCAAGGGTGAAATGCTCAGTGGCTCATCTTCATTGCGATCGGCTTTTATCCGAATGATAACCACCCCCGAGGTGTTTTTACTAATCCATTCTCTAAATTGAAAAATCATCCGCATACTTATTTCAAAACCATCATTATCGCGCACGCCGGCATCAATGAGTTCTATTTCGGGATTACTCGGCAAGTTTACCAAAGGTGTGATGTACGGAAACGAAGCACTTATTCGATTGATAGTGAGGAAAGAAGTGTTGAACGCATCGTGATCATGAAAGAATCGGGCGTATTCTACCCCGTCAAAAAGTTTGGTTTCTAGCGTACTCAACCGGTGACGAGAAAAAGTAAGAAACGAGGTGGGCTGCGCGGAAATGAGCATACGCCTACCGTCTTTCACCATTACCGGAGCGAAAATCATGATGGGCATTTCTCCCGTTGCTTCGGGCAAACGATAATCGCCCAATGATTTATTCATTATCCCCAAGGTATTCAAACTCAACGTGCGATCGAAAGCCGTGCCTCTATCCTTCAGGTAGCTTCGGCCATCGTAGTCAAATCTGCGAAAACGCACGAAAAGATCATTCACCAAAAGATTGAAAATGGTTGGATTGAGCACATCTCTCCCTAGATAATCCCTAAGTTCACCACCAAATGCCGGCCACCTATCTTTCCAAAGATCATTGTTTTTCAGGTATTGCTGCTCACGGAAAAATGACGCCCCAATCATCCCGCCGGAAGAACCGCAAATGAGTAGGGTTTGGTTGAAAATCTGTCCGTCATACAAACTATCGAGCTAATGTAAAATCTCGTACGTCCACAGCGACGAGCGCAAACCTCCACCACTTACATTGGCAATTATCAACTTGGGCTTAGCCGACTTCTGTCTCTTTTTCCAATTATTGAGAATAACCTCCCAATGCCTTGAGTCTTCATTTACAATGCTATCCGTAGTATTTTGATACAAGGTCTCCCTATCGAAAGAAGCAGGGTCTATTTCGTAATTCAAACCCGTAACCATATTGGGCTTATAGAAAGGAGAATAAGCAGAAAAATAATTAAATGCTAGTATAAAAATAATAGCCGCCGTGGGTGTCCAGCCTTTAAATCGGGAGAAAAAGGCACCGGAAATCATCACAAACACACTCAGCATAATCATGGATGTGGCAGCGGCCGGTATCTGTACCCAAGAACTTTCCTCAAACGTTCCTAAGCCAATAACCAAAGCGATGAGCGCAATGAAGAAATAGGCCGCTCGAATATGATGCTGCTCCAGCGCATTGAGCAGCTTGCCGTATTCGTAGTGGTCGGCAGGACGGGTAAGTCGTAAGCGATAAAAGTTTTTCAAGTAGGTATTGACGTCGTTATCCGCCGTAGTTAATGGAGAGACGTAGCGCTTACGAGAGTAGATTTTTTGTAAAAGAGCATTGAGCGAGCCTACTTCCTTTTCTTCAAAAAAACTTTGATTGCGAACGAAAGTGAAAAAGTAGGTAAACACCAAGGCAATCATACTAAAGATTCCCGCGAAAATGCCACCGAGATGCATCAAGCGATCGGTCATTGAAAATAGAGGCTCTTGGAAGCGAAAAACAATAAGGGCGTAGAAAAAAATGCAGAAGAGCGGAATTACACTGTTATTTATGCTAAAGCGATAAATGGGGCGGTCGAGGGTAGCGAGAAAACGGTAGCGATAGCTGTAGAAAATATAACTGCTAATATGAAACGCCATCGTAAACAAGCCGATACCCAATCCCGTAAGAAAAAATGCGGTAAATCCGGTTGAGCCTAAATATTCGGGCAAAACAAAGAGAAGCTGCACCCCGTAGTCGTTAAAAACATGTCCGGAAACGGTAAGGCAAAACAGCAGCCACATGCTAATCATCAATGGACTTCGACGCAGGTGAAGGATGAAAATACGAATAGGGAAAAAGGTAAAGAAAAATCTGCCCAATTGCCGCAGCAGTATAAAAGGAGGAGACTTTTCCGGAGTATTCATAGGAGTGAGTAATGGTTTATCGGTCGGCTTGAAGCTTAAACATCCGCACAAAAAGATCTATGCGATTGCTCCGACCCCGTGGAATATTTGGTTTAATGCCAATTACAGAATACTGACTTTCACTGCAACCAAAAGAATGGAGTTGACGACGGATTTCTTGGATACGGTTTTCGGCGAGGCGCTCATTCAAATCGTTGATATTAACCTGAATCTCGTGATGAACACCCCTACTTTCCGAAATACTTTCCGCAAGAAGTTTTAGCATAAATCGGCCACTGGGGTACAAACCGGCTTTATTGGGAATAAACTCTATCCCGCGCAACGGCATATTAATATCCTCTACTCGCCGATAATCCAAAGGCAAACTCACTGATTTTTCTTCCCTACTGAGTACGCTTATCTCTACTCTGCGGTTTTGCAGTTCTTCCTCTGCCCGAGTTTCTTTTACAAAAGGTCTAAGATTACCAAAGCCTTTGAAACTCAAACGACTTTTCTCCACGCCGTTATGAATCAAAAACTGGTAAACAAACATGGCGCGTTCTTCGGAAAGAGGCTTATCGTTTACGCAGCAAACGTGGCCGTGAATTTCTGCCTGCATTTGCGGATAGCGAAAAAACACATCGCGCAAGTCATTGAGCACATCAAAGGCGTACCACATGGGGACAATCTGATTCCCAACGAAGTGCAGATTAGGCAGTATGTAATTATCGCCCGGCTTAAGCGGCAGGTCCGATACGCGTAATGCGCTGTAAAACGGAATATTGGGCTGGTGATAAACGATGATTTCGCAACGACGGTTGAGCGCGCGTTTTTCGTCATCGTCGTTGGTGTATTTCGGCTGACTTCTTCCAAAGTAATTGGTGCGAAGCTGATTGAGTTCAAAACCTCTACTGATGAGGTATTTTTTTACCGCCATTACGCGTCGAGCGGAGAGTTCGAGATTGTACTCATCCGTTCCCAAGCTATCGCAGTGTCCAAAAATTTGAATGGAATCAATACGCGATTTAGGAATGGAAAAAATTTCGCTATCGAGTTTTTCTCTAGCTTTTTGTGTAAGATTATCGTCGTCGAAAGGAAAGTACACTTCAAACTCCCCAACTTGAGCCATCAAGCTGCTTTGGAAAGCAATAAAGAAGGTGAGAAGCAGTCGTTTCATATTTGAAGGCTAACGCAAATTCTGTTCCGCCCTAGCCGCACGCCGCACTTTTTTAAATAGTTCTGAGCTGAACACAAAATTCACCATTTCCTCATTGTCGGTGGTAATCACATCATCTTTACTTCCCTCCCAAACTTTTTTTCCGTCTGCCAAGAAAATAATATGATCACCAATTTGCAATACCGAGTTCATATCGTGGGTATTGATTACCGTAGTGATATTGAATTCGATGGTAATCTCCTTGATAAGCTCATCAATAACCATTGCGGTTTTGGGGTCGAGTCCACTATTGGGTTCATCGCAAAAAAGATACTTGGGATTCATCACAATAGCGCGAGCAATAGCCACACGCTTTTGCATACCACCACTAATCTCGGCAGGAAAAAGGTGGTTGGCATTTTCAATGTTTACCCGCTTCAAACAAAAATTGGTGCGCTCGGCAATTTCTTCTTTTGACTTTTTGGTAAACATTTTCAAAGGAAAACTCACATTCTCTTCCACTGTTAATGAGTCAAACAAAGCACTACCTTGAAATACCATTCCCAATTCCAGACGCAATTTTCGTCTGCGTTCTTTACTCATTTCGTTGAGCATTCGACCATCGTAGTCAATAATACCTTCGTCGATATCGTGCAGACCAAGTAAACACTTTAAGAAAACCGTTTTTCCCGAACCACTTTTACCAATGATGAGATTGGTTTTTCCCTCGGTAAATACAGCATCAATTCCTTTAAGCACGTGAAGATCACCGAAAGATTTATTTATGTTTTTTACGCTTATCATGGCTAACTCAAAAGTAATTGGGTGAGAATGTAGTTGGATACAATAAGCACCAAACTGCTACTAACCACGGCTTTGGTACTGTTTTCACCAACTTCTACGGCACCGCCTTTCACGTAAAATCCGTAGAAAGAGGAAACCGTGGTAATTACAAACGCAAAAACCACCGTTTTTATCAAGGCATAATAGATATAAAACGGACGGTAGTCCATTTGCAAACCTTCGATAAACTCCGTGGTAGAAATCATTCCCGTGATGCTTCCGGCATAGTATCCTCCCACGATTCCTAAAAACATACTGAGAACAATCAACACCGGATTAAACACCAAGCAGGCAAAAATCTTGGGAAGAATGAGGTAACTGGCACTTTTCACGCCCATCACCTCAAGAGCATCTATTTGCTCACTAACGCGCATGGTGCCCAAAGTTGAAGCGATATTCGACCCCACTTTCCCTGCTAGAATCAAACTTATCATAGTGGGTGAAAACTCCAAAATGATGGATTCACGTGTAGCAATAGCAATGTAATACTTGGGAATGATGGGGTTTTCTAGGTTAAGCGCGGTTTGTAAGGTAACAACCGCACCTACAAAAAGTGAAATAACACACACCAACCCCAATGACTTTACTCCCAAAGCATATAAGTCCCTAACAAAAGCATCCCAATACATACGGGGGTTGTCGGGGCGACGAAACACCTCACCCATTAGGATGAAGTACCGTCCAATATCTGTAATGAATCGTTGCACAAACATGAGCGCGAAGATATTATTTATTTGGCTAAGTTAGCAAAGTAGTTTTTGAGTCTTTGCAAGAAAAGTCCAAAATCCTATTCAAACATAAAAAAAACACGTCGCGGCCTTGTCGAAATTTTCAAACAAGTTTACTTTTGTCGGCATGGAAGACGGCCCAAAACATCAAGGAAGACGACGACAGCTTGCCGAAGTATTAATTACTAAAGGCATTGAAGACGAGCGCGTACTCAATGCCATTCGGAAAATACCCCGCCACCTATTCCTTGATTCTTCCTTCGAGGATTTTGCCTATCAAGACAAGGCTTTTCCCATTGCTGCCGACCAAACCATCTCGCAGCCGTTCACCGTTGCCTTCCAAACCCAATCCCTAAACCTCAAGCCCGACGAAAAGGTCTTGGAAATTGGAACAGGTAGCGGATATCAAACAGCCGTGCTCTGCGAAATGGGGGTAAAAGTGTTTAGCATTGAACGACAACATGAGCTCTTTCTTTTCTCTTCGCAAATGCTTAAAAAACTCAACTACAACTATGTAGGAAAGTTTGGCGACGGATATCAAGGTCTGCCCACCTACGCACCCTTCGATAAAATTATCGTTACCGCCGGAGCAAAAGAAGTTCCACCAGCACTACTTCGTCAACTAAAAGTTGGAGGAAAAATGATTATTCCCGTAGGCATTGGTAGTCAAAAGATGCTGAGCATTCACAAAACTTCAGAGAAAGACTTTGAAGTGAAAAAATTAGGGAACTTCAAATTTGTTCCCATGTTAGAGGAAAAAGAATAACTTTGCCTTCCTAATTCTGCTTCATGCTAACCCGACTAGAAATTCAAAACTTTGCCCTCATCGACCAACTCGAACTCGATTGGAATCCCGGTTTGACGGTGATTACCGGAGAAACGGGCTCGGGGAAATCCATTCTTCTCGGCGCGTTGGGGCTTATCTTGGGCGAACGAGCTAATCTTCAAGCGGCGGCTGGAAAAAAATGTGTGGTGGAAGGACACTTTCATCTCCCACCCCACTTCGCCCGCTATTTCGAGGAAGCCGATTTGGATTTCGAAGAATACAGCATTTTACGCAGAGAAATATTGGCCAACGGAAAATCCCGAGCCTTTGTCAACGACGTCCCAGCTACCCTCGAACAACTGCGAAATATTGCCGACCGCCTCATCGATATTCACTCGCAAGACGACACCCGTTTGCTCACCAAAAGCAGCTACCAACTGGAGCTTATCGACCAGTTTGGCGGACATTCAGACTTGGTGGAAAAATACGAAAAACAGTTTCGGGCATGGAAAAATGCCGAAACGGAACTGGAAGATTTCCGCAGCAAAAAAGGAGGCAACGAAGATGAGGATTATCTGCATTTTCTGCTGGAAGAATTAGAAGCCGTACAGGCAAAAAAGGGGGAGATTACCGAATTGGAAGAAGAATGGCGAACGCTGGATTCGGTTACCGAAATTCGCAAAGCAGTGGCCGGACTTCTTCACGTACTCGACAATGAAGAGTCAGGCAGTGTAAACGGAATTCGTGGGGCACTCGCGGAAGTGGAAAAACTAAGCGAACTCCATTCCGGTCTGCGAGAAATAAGTGAACGACTGCGCTCGGTATTTATTGAGCTTAAAGACATTTCCGACGAAAGCTACCGCATGGCGGAAGATATTCAAGACGATCCTGAGCGCCTGATGGAGGTGGAAACCCGGATGAATCTCATTAATACATTGGCACAAAAGCACCATTGCAGTCCGGATGAACTCCCGGAAGTGTTGAGCAATCTTCGTCAAAAACTCGATGAGGTTGCGGGCTATGCAGATAGAGAAAGGTTGCTTGAAGAAGCTGTGGCTCGTGCTTTCGAAGATGTTCAAAAAAATGCCCATAGCCTGCGTGCTGCCCGAAAAAAGTGCATTCCCAAATTAGAAAAGAACATACTTTCCACGCTGGAACTGCTGAACTTTATCGGGGTGCGCTTCGCGATTGATTTGGAGAATAAAGAGTACAACATTGACGGAGCTGACAAACCACAGTTTTTATTTTC
>JBHYFA010000030.1:0-28837 GCA_051859825.1 Schleiferiaceae bacterium | reverse complement strand
AGGTCGTTGTTTTTTGCTCCACCTCTCGTTACGGACTTACCCTTTTCTACCTTGCCAATGGCGGTAATTCCTATGGTTAATCCGGTTAAACTTGATGTGGTATCTCCTCCGATGATTTCCACGCCATATTTTTCGCAGGCTAAATTCATTCCTTCATAAATCTCTTCTAGCGCTTCCACGGTCATTTTATTTGAAGCTGAAATATTTACCAAAACAGATGTTGGTGTAGCTCCCATTGCTGCTAAGTCTGAGATATTTACTGCAATGCTCTTCCATCCCAAGTGTCTCAGTGGCGTGTAGGTGAAATCGAAGTGCACATTTTCTACCAGTACATCCGTGGTTATGACCGTTTCACAATCACCGTGATCGATTACTGCGGCATCATCGCCAATACCAAGAACGGTTGATTCATCTTTATGGGACGCAATTTTTTGAAGTCGTTCTATGAGACCAAATTCGCCAACTTTGCTTAGAGGAGTAAGATTCTGATTGGGTTCGCTGAGCATGCTTTTTTTTGCAAAAGTACGGAAATTTATATGTGATTGGGGTTACTGAACTTTGTTTCTCTAACGCTTGTCTTATTTGTAATTTTGTCTTTTCAAATGTTGTTATGCCTAGATCACTGTTAGCCTCTATATTTTCCCATCGTTGTCCCTCTTGTAGAGAAGGGAAATTATTTAAAAATAATTCACCATATAACCCGAATAAGCTTTTTGATATGCATGAAAGCTGTCCCAATTGCGGACAGAAATATCAGCCGGAACCGGGGTTTTACTATGGGGCAATGTACGTGAGTTATGCGCTAACGGTTGCCATTTTCGTGGCGGTAGTTGTAATTGGGAATTTGTTTTTCGACCCGGGTATTTGGGATATTGTTATTAGTCTGAGCATTGTGCTGTTGTTAGTTATGCCCTTGGTGTTCCGACTTTCCCGTTCCATTTGGGCGCACATGTTTATCAAGCCAAAAAAGGACGATTAGAAAAACCGTCTTATATCTATATCTGGGTGAATAGGCACATTAGACTCAATTAATTCGGCTAAGGAAAATGCCAGATAGGGGGTCATAAGCACCGATCTGCTGCCCAGTCCGTTGAGGAAATACACGTTTTTGTATATGGGATGACGGCCAATCATCGGTCGTCTGTCTTTGGTTGCCGCGCGTACACCAACTTTTTGATCGGTTACCTCGAGGTTTTCTGGTGAAACAAGTATTTCTTTCAGCGCATTTTCCAATTCCTTTCTACTCTCCACGGTGGGTATTTCATTGGGTTCTCCGTGTACGTAGGTAGCTCCTGTGCGAAAGCTTCCTTCAGAAATTCCGGGTAATAGAAAATGAGAATAATGTATGGGGGCTAGGTTATTGTTTAAATCTGGATGCTTGATGGTTAGCAATTCTCCCTTACTGGGTCTGAAAGCGTCTTTGGGGTAGAATGGATTGTTTTTTGATGCCAGCCATCCTTCAGCAAAAATGACGAGGTCGTATTTTTTACCGTTGTACTGCACGGCATTGTTTTCAATGATAAAATCAGAATAATTTAGGTTTTTCTCAATGATGAAGTTTGAGTATTTATTTCTGAACACATCGAGGAATTTTTTGGTATTAACCCATCCGCTTAGCTTTACTTCGCCGGTTCCAAAGGGCGTTTTTAGGCCTTCGAGTGATGTTCCTCCATTAAGATGTTGATTCCATGGAGCACTGCCTGATTTGCTGTTCCAATCGTTTTCCTCTTTCACGGAATGAAAAATTCGCTGAATGGGGGTAGGGTAGAAGAAGCTTTCTTGTAGGTCTTTTTCAAGTTTGCGAAAAGTTGGCTCTACGTGTTCCAGCATTTTTTCTGCGAGGTGAACAATACGCATTCGCTTTAGCACGATAGGATTGTACAAGCCCGATGCAATTCGGGAAGCTTGAGAAAGTTCGGGTTTATCTATCCAGGTAACAGTGTGTCCTCTCTGCATTAACGTCCACCCAGCAATGCTTCCCGCAGTTCCTTGACCGATTATAAGAATGTTCATGATAGTATGGTACAAAAAAGACCGACACTAAGGCCGGTCTTTTATTTGGTAAAATTTCGATTGTCAATCTTAGAAATTCCAAAGGTCATTTTCAAAATGACGGAGGTTTTCCTTAATTCTTTTGGCTTCCAACAACTGATCCAATGCGCTTCTTCTTTTGTAATCTGCGATTGATCTATCGTAGTTGTTATCCTCTTTTATGATGGTTGCATCAAAGAAACGCATCTTGAAGATTTCGTCAAAAGTAAGTCTTGCTGCGTTGTTATTTCGGTTGAAGGAAATATTGGTAGCAAGAGTATATCGAGCATCGGGAAACCAAACCCAGAAGAGTGGATAGATATCTTTGGTTTTGGGATTCATCACAATTGGAGCGATACCGATGATATAGTTTTCCATTTGACCTCTTTTCTTATCGAAGTACCAATCGGATTTAATTCTGTAATAAAGAACGTCCTTTGCGGTTACGCTAATCGTATCGATAAAGTCAATTACAAATGGGTCATCAGGGTTGAAGAAAGTGTCAATAGACATCACGTTTCTTTGGATTTCTTCCGGTGTGTAAGGAATCTCAAAACGGTCGTCTGCGAAAACTTCCATAATTGTACCTTCATTCATAATACCATCTACGAGAACATCGAAGAGACTTTTTCTATCTGGTAGAGGCATTACTGGGTAGTACAGATGGTGATTCGCTTTTTCCCTTACATTGATTTGCTCCCAATGGCGTGTAGAGAACATCTGATCGATTTCTCTCGGGTGAGGAAATTCGATTACCTTGTTATTGGGATACATTCTCGCCATTTTTGAAATAGGGCCATCATCTTCAGGGCCTAAAACTTGGCTTTGAGCACTGAAGCTGCCTAGGGCAAACAAGGAAGCGAAAATGAATGTAAGATTTGAAAAGCGTTTCATACTATATCAATTTTAGTTGACGTCAAACGAAATGGGTGAAACATCGGTGATTTTCATACCTCTTGGGCCTTCAGCACGGATATTTCTGATGGTGATTGATGTACCGGGACGCAAGGTTTGAATCTGTTGTTTTACCCCAGCATCAAGCTGGGTACCTCTAATTGTTTTTGGAGGGAATCCGGGTACAACAATATCGAATTGAATTACCTTTAGTTGCAAGTCAAAAGGGAAATCTTTGAAAGCTGCTTCAACAGTGAGGTTTTGTACAGCACTCTTGGAGTAGATGTTGGTTCTATTTCCATAAATCATTCCGGTTGCAGGCGGTAAACCTTTAATACGGAAAGTTTTTGATTGTGTACCTGGACGATCTTTAACGCTTACGTTGATTTTCATTTCGGTACCTTGAACTCTGGTAACATCTGCTACGTATGTTCCATCACCTTTTTTGCTTACTCCTGGCCCTGTTACGGTTATATCTTTAGGGTCTACACCCGGAACACCAATTTCTAGCGGGTTATCTACACCACGGTAGAGAACGTTCATTGCGGTTGGTGAAATTACAGCGGTAGGAGGAGCTACGTTAAAGTTGATGAAGAATTTCTCTTCCACAGGATTGTCTCCACCACCAAGTCGTATAATACCACCGTAGCGCTTTTCACCCGGTGACGAGCCAGCAAAGCGCACATGCCCTGTTCCGTTCTGAATACGATCGGCCGGTAGAGGTTTTCCGTCACCTATGAAAGACGAATCTGCACCAACTTCATAGATAAGGATTTCCGGATCTTGGTTTTCGTCGAAGGCTGCCAAGAATACTTCTGCACGGAATGAATCTCCAGTGGTGATAAAGGTTGATTGTGGCATAACAACGGGCTTTACACCGGTAAACTTAATCGTTCCTTTATTAATGTACTTTTGAAGTTCTAAAATCACGGATGATTCAGCACTTCTAATTTTTGACTGGTAACTGGCCATAAAGGTAAGGATACCAGCTAGTGGGATGTGTTCAAATTCAGCTCTTTCCCAGTCTGTGGTAACTCCATCTTTTCCTACAGGTTGTGGACTAGTATCAAACTCGTCATTAAGGGCTTCAACCAAAACGGGATTGTCTCTTACCATTTCGACGAGCTTTTCACGAAATTCAGTAATTTGGATGCGGAGTTTTTTACCTCCATCTTTTCCTCCAATTTTTTCTGAGTTTAATAGGTAATTTGCTGCTTTTTCCATTTTATCTGCTCCAGGTATTTTTCCATCTTCGGAAACTTCACCATGAAGGGCGATAAGATCTGTTTTGATTTGTTCAATTAAATCAAAAGTTTCATCAGCTATAGCTTTTACTTGGAAAGCTTTTTCTTTGTACTCTTCAGCACGTTTTTGCTCCATAGCCGCTGTTACAAATTCGTTGTAAACCTGCTGGTTACCACGATAAATTGCAGCTGCTGATGATTCTAAATCTCTTTGGATTTTGGAAAGAGCATCAAGAATGTCTTTGGAAATGTTCATTGCAAGAAGAGCTGTCAATACGAGGTACATCATATTGATCATCTTCTGCCTTGGACTGAGTTTGCCTCCTGCCATGTGTTTTAGTTTTTCTAATTAGGTTCAAAAATACCTGATGAACATTTAGTCGGTGTTTTCGACAATATATTCATCAGGTATCGTGAAAATTATTTAGTTGCGGTTTACATTCATTGCACTCAACATACCTCCATATACAGAGTTTAGTGAGCTTAGGTTAGTTACTAATGAGTTTACTTCGCTTGATAGTCTGTCGGATTGAGACATACTCTCATTAAGTTTCTCCATTAAGCTATTTTGAGCTTCTACATGGTTGGCAGAACCTTCAAGTTGCAATGCATATAGCGCGTTTAATGACTCCATGTTCTTGCTAGCCAATTTCAATTGATCGCTGTACTCGTGCGTTGCTGATGAGGCTTCAAGGGCAACATTCAATTGTGAAGCACCTTCGCCAAACTTTCTCAGACCGTCTCCGAGACTTTGAATTAATTCAGAGTCAATTTTTGCTTCTTCAAGCATGGAGTCCAATTCTCCTGTAACGGAAGACTGAATCATTCCACCGCCGCCGCCACCTCTGACGCCTCTGTTTAATCCTTCATCATCAAGGTCGTCCATTCCAGCAAGTTCAGGGTATACGAGTGACCAGTCATATTCAGAAGCGGGTTTCTCAAACGCAGAGAAGAAGAAAATCACAGATTCTGTTGATAGACCTACAATAAGCATGATATCAGCTCCAGGCCAGTGAAGGATTTTAAACATCGCACCAAGAATTACAACAGCTGCACCAATACCGTACAGTTTTGCCATAAAACTTTTAAATCCTTTTCCATTTACATCAATTAAAGCCATAGTTGTTTTAGTTTAAAAAATTAGAGTTTAGGGTTAGTTTAGGTTAAAAATCTTTGATGTCTCTTCCTAAGAAACTTTGAACTGCTCTGAATCCAATATAACTGGTTGCAGTATCTTGATACTCGTAATCACGAGTACTTACTTGTAAGTAGTATCCAACATCTTTCCAAGAGCCTCCACGAACTACTTTGAGTTTTAGGGCTGCATCATCGCTTTCTTCAGCGTTGTATTGATAATTTGGCTGGAAGTTATTAGCGTAATAGTAAGATGAATTTGCATAAGCAGAACTCGTCCATTCGGCAACATTTCCAGACATGTTGAAAAGGTTGAAGCCGTTCGGATTGTATGCAGTAGCTTTTACAGTGTAGAACCCACCATCTGCCACTAAGTCACCTCTTCTAGGTTTGAAGTTAGCTAGGTAACATCCAGAGCTGTTAGTGGTGTAAGGTCCACCCCAAGGATAAGGCATGTTTTTCATACCACCGCGAGCAGCATATTCCCATTCGCCTTCAGTTGGTAGGCGGAATTCAGCTTCCGTGTATTCATCGTTGTTGCGCAAATACGCATTGCGATATTTGGTTCTCCAGTTACAAAACGCGTGAGCTTGTTTCCAACTTACCCCAACAACCGGATAGTCGTCGAAGGCAACGTGCCAGAAATAATTATCGTGCATGTTCTCATTATAACTGTAGGCAAAATCGTGAATCCAAGCCAAAGTATCTGGATAAACGTTAATTGTGGTCTGCTCAAAGAATGATGAACGATCAGACTCTTCTTTTGTATCCTTGATGTAATCGCGGTACTGGAATTCTTTACCTTCATTTGTTTCTTCGTCGAAATCGAAAATCACACGATTGTCTTTTTTCGCAGCCTTTTGCTTGTCTATCCAATAATAGGTATAGTTCAACTGACGAGCATCAATCATAGACTCACCAAGCATCCTTTCTTCTGGAGCAAGATAAATACTCTGAATAATTTCGGTGTATTCAAGACTTGGATACCTGTCGGTTCTCCATATTAAATACGGATCCCAATTCAAGGTTTTTTGCATGTGATCGGGATAGCTTACCATAATGTACTCATCGAAAAACGAAGGATTACGTTTTTCAGCAGGGTCATTGAATTCAAAGCCTTCAACCATTCCGTCTTCGGCTAAGCGCTGACGTACGATAGAATCCCTCACCCATTCGATAAACTGACGGTACTCATTATTCGTGATCTCTGTTTGATCCATCCAAAAAGGAGCAATAGATACCGTTTTGGTGGGCGTCACTTGAGCATAAGGTACATCCTGTTCGGCATTACCCATGTTGAAAGACCCTTGGGGAATAAAGACCATTCCGTAGGGCTCAGATGGATACCATGTTGGACGATTCTTTACGCCAACAAGCTCTCCATGGTCTGAACTTCTGCACGCCGCAAGAGTGGCGATAGCGAGGGTAAAGATGGCAAACTTCCTCATATAGTTAGAATTAGTGTTCATGATTTCAATACGGATAACAATAACGTTAAACCTGTATTAAATATTGTTGATATTGGGCTGCGATATTACGAAAAAATTTTATAAGAAATGTGGGTGACGATACATTCCTTTTTCTCTAGGTGGAATTTCGATTTTGAAGCAGTACGAAACAAAAAATTCGTGGCTTCCAGAGTTTTCGGTACGTAGCGGACTTATATTCGCATCATACGCGTATCCCAAACGAATAGACGGAGTAAGGTGAAACCCAGCAAGAATAGTCATAGCATCTTCTCTTCTCCAAGAAGCTCCTGCCCAAAAGCGATTGTCAATGGTAGCAATTAAACCAGCGTCAACAGTGGTTTTTCCAATGTTACTCTTTATTAAAGTAGTTGGAGTAAGAATAACGTTGGTGTTAGGAACATTAAAATTGTATCCACCCGCAAGGAAGTAGGTTCTGTCACCTACAAATTCCGTAATAGCTCCAGTACCTGCAGAAAATTCAGTTGAGGTTTCTAATAACCTAACGGATGAAAGACCTACCCAGAAATTATTAGTCTGATAATATAAACCAAATGCACCGTCAAAACTTATTCCGTCTGATCCAGGAGGTACAATTGCTAAATCATCTTCGCCAGATGTTCCTTCTGGAGTTATCCATGTGCCTCCAGACCCAATAGAACGGTTCATTAGATCAGCGCGCACTCCAATACTCAACGTACCGGAGCGAAGATTAATATGATATGCGTAAGACATTCCTAACGCCAAATCGTTCATAAATCCAAGATTGTCATTAATCACGTTAAAACCTAATCCACCACCTAAAAAGGAAACTGGGATGTTGGCTGTGAGATTTTGTGTTACCGGAGCACCTTCAAATCCAACCCACTGATTGCGGTTGAATAACGAAAAACATGTTCCGTCCGTCATTCCCGTGTATCCAGGATTGTAAAAGATTCGGTTAAACATGTAGTTACTCCACTGTTGTTCCTGCTGTGCAAAAGCACTGATTCCCAGTATAGAAAATGTGAGTAAAAAGTATAATTTTCTCATAAATGAATCAACCTTTTTGGGTATTCAATAGTAAATCGCTAATATACACAAAATATTGTTACAAGCCAGAAACTTATTTTGACTCGAAAACAGACCGCAATATTAACAAAAAAATGTGGATAACCAATGCTTATCCCAATCTTTTTAACGCATTCCACCAAATAATTGGTAATTCACCCTGCATAGCGTACTCATAATCTTCTATGCTACAGGGTATTAGCTTATGTCTCTCATTGGAAGAAATTTGGTCGCCAATTACCGGAGTTTCGATCCACCAGCGTCCTGACTTAGGACTTTTATAGAAAATAAGTTCGTGATTATCCTCCATCATCACTGTAAATCGCTGGTAATCGCTCTTACTACCCATAGGGAAATCACCTTTTCGATGAGAAACCCCTTCGATAAAATACCAAATCATCTCACCAATCAATTGCGCCGTTCGACCATTAATGTCTAATCCCGGGTTGTAACCAAAAATTCCCAACTGAGTCAATTTGTCGCTCAAGCCAGCATAGCGTGTTAGTGCACATACTTCCTCACCATTGAGCCCGTTTGGTGATGCTTGTCTATGACCAGGAGCCTCCGCAGCACGAACCACCGACATATCGATGCTGAGCAAATCACAATTTCTAACTACGGGTTCGGAAAGGGTAAATGGTCGTAGTTGGCCAATGCGGAAAACATCGAAATACATGCGTTCCATTAACGCACGCTCCTCCGGATCTACGAAATAACTCTGGTAGCCAAGATTTCCAAAACTATATAGGTTGTGAGGCTTCTGTAAAACAATGTGCGAAAGGTAATTCTCGTCGTTGAGCGGTAAATTGATATCACCTAAATCAAAACGAGGATCCGCAGAAACCAAATTTACCGATTGTTCTAACTTGTCGTAGGCTCTGTACATGTGATAAGTGGCCTCTTGACTGCCCCCAAGAACGATTGGGATAATGTTCAATTCCAGCAATTCGGTAAGCAAATACCGCATGGCTGCATAGGTGTCTTCCGGCTTTTCTCCCTTGTAAATATTCCCTAAGTCGGCTATTTCAAATGACCATTCACCGGGGAAGAGTTTGTAAAGCTGATAGCGTACTAAGTCAGCTCCTCGATCACACCCCTTATTATTCAACGAAAGCCGATCCTCGAGAACGCCCACAATGGCAATCTTGACATTATCCAAACTCGGAATCCCGGCGATTTCTTCGTGAATCCTGATTTTGTGCCCAAGCATTCTTCCGTGTTCTTCATTGTACTCTTCTACAAGCTTGCTAGAAACGGGGGCAAGAAAATCAGGCGTAATCATACTTTCTTCGGGGTATTATTTCTTTTTGGTTCGACGTGCACCACCGGTTTTTTTCTTGGGTGCAGCCTCAATAAGCTTTTCACAATCCTTACGTGTAAGACTTTTCGGGTCGGTATCTTTAGGGATTTTTACGTTGCTCTTGCCTACCTTGATATATGGACCCCAGCGACCATTGAGTATTTGAATCACCGGCTCTTGATCGTCAAAGGTAGCGATATGCTTTTCGCGATCTGCCTTTAATTTGGCTTCTAAAATCTCTATCCCTCTTTCGTAGGTAACGGTCATAGGGTCATCACCATCGGCTTTTTTGATGCTGGCAAATGTGCTGCCCCATTGGATGTAAGGACCAAATCGACCTACGTTGGCTTTCAACTTCTTTCCCTGATAATCACCTAGTTCACGAGGAAGTTTGAATAGCTCAAGGGCTTCTTCAAAGCTAATGGTGTCGATAGATTGGCCGGGTTGCAGACTCGCAAAGGCAGGTTTTTCTTCATCCTCAGCTTCGCCTTTTTGCACCATTGGACCATAACGACCAATGCGTGCATAGATGTTTTTGCCGCTCTTGGGGTCTTGCCCGAGTAGGCGCTCACCCTTAGCACGTTCAGCATTTTCTAAGGTATCATCAATTTTATGGTGGAATTCACCGTAAAACTTCTTGAGCATATTTACCCAATCTTTCTCGCCTTGGGCAATGCGGTCAAACTCTTCCTCAACATCGGCAGTAAAATGGAAATCGAGGATGTCGTTGAAGTGTTGTACTAAAAAGTCGTTCACTACCAAGCCAATATCGGTAGGGGCTAGTTTGCCTCTTTCTGCGCCCGTTATCTCGCTGAGGTTTTTGGTTTCGATACCTGTTTTACTTAAAACAAGTTGAACATATTTACGGGTTTCACCTTCGCGTTCGGGCTTGTTTACGTAATCACGTTTTAATATGGTAGAAATGGTTGGCGCATACGTGGATGGACGGCCAATTCCTAATTCTTCTAATTTTTTTACCAAACTGGCTTCGGTGTATCTCGCAGGTGCTTTGGTAAAGCGTTCCGTTGCTTTGATGCTCTCGGTAGTTAGTGGCATATTTGCACGAAGCGCGGGCAACATACCAGCTGTAGTTTCATCATCATCCTCATCGTCACGACCTTCCATGTAAACCTTTAAAAAGCCTTCAAACTTGATAACTTCACCTTTGGCAGAGAAGTATAAATCGGAGTTGGGGGTAGGGATGGTTGCGGTGGTACGCTCCAGTTCTGCATCTGCCATTTGCGATGCCAGTGTGCGCTTGCGAATAAGGTCGTAGAGTCTTTTCTGTTGGTCGTCGCTGCCGGCTACCTTTTTGTTCATATAGGTGGGACGAATGGCTTCGTGTGCCTCTTGGGCTCCTTTGTTTTTGGTGGCGAAGCGACGGTTTTTGACGTATTCTGTGCCGAATTCATTGCTGATTTCTCCAGCGGCAGCCTGCATTGCTTCATCGCTTAAATTCACACTATCGGTACGCATGTATGTGATGTGACCGGCTTCATATAGTCGCTGAGCCACACTCATGGTTAGGCCTACAGGGAAACTAAGTTTACGCGCAGCTTCTTGTTGTAAAGTTGAAGTCGTGAATGGAGGAGCCGGAGACTTTTTGGCCGGTTTTTTCTGAACATCAGATATTGTAAGGCTTTTACCTTCTAATTCGCTCAAGAACTTTTGACTTTCCTCAGCAGAGTTTAGTCGTTTGTTGAGCTCAGCGTCGAATGGCTGCGCTTTATCGGTTAAAAAGCTTCCGGTTACTCTAAAGTAGGTGTTGGATTCAAATTGTTGAATTTCACGTTCCCTTTCCACAATAAGTCGAACAGCCACACTTTGTACTCTACCCGCAGATAGGCCGGGTTTGACTTTTTTCCACAATACCGGACTCAGTTCGTACCCCACCAATCTATCGAGAATTCGACGAGCTTGCTGGGCGTTCACTAAATTGATGTCGATGGTGCGTGGGTTGGCAACCGCTTTCTCGATGGCCGTTTTGGTAATTTCGTGAAAAACGATTCTGCGGGTACTTTCAACCGGGAGTTTCAAGGCCTCGGCTAAGTGCCAAGCAATAGCCTCTCCTTCGCGGTCCTCATCCGATGCCAGCCATACTTTTTCTGAACTTTTGGCTAATTTTTTTAATTCGGCTACAACGTCTTTTTTATCTGGTGGAATAATGTAATTTGGGGTAAAATCTTTTTCAATATCTACACCTATATCCTTGGAAATCAAATCACGGATGTGACCGTAACTCGATGCTACTTTGAAGTCCTTTCCTAAGAATTTTTCGATGGTTTTTGCCTTCGCGGGCGACTCAACGATTACCAGATTTTTAGCCATGTAGAGAATATTTTGAAGCAAATTGCGGGTGCAAAGAAACGTAAAACTTTTCTAATCATACAGGGGGGGAATGATTAAAATTGCAAAGACTAATCCTAACGCATTATCAATGAAAACGTTCAGTAGGAAAACATTTTTTTACTCTACTGTCTGCTCTCTCCTCTCAGCCCTATTACTTTCCCCACGTATCAGGTTTAATTCTCCAATTGCTCAGTGTTTCCAAATCTTCACTTGAAACATACCCTCTTTTTTCTGCTTCATTGATGAGGTAGGTGTAGTTGGAAAGCACATGTAAATCGCACTCCGCCTTTTTCATATTTTCTTCTGCTACCGCAAATCCGTAGGAAAAAATACCCACCATCCCTAAAACATCAACTTTTGCATTGCGTAAGGCATCAACGGCGAGCAAACTACTTTTACCTGTGCTGATCAAATCCTCAATCACCAATACCTTTTTGCCTTCATCTACTTGACCTTCAATTTGATTTTGTCTGCCGTGGCTTTTTGCTTCTGGACGTACATATATAAAAGGAAGGTCTAAGGCCTCCGCAACGAGTACTCCAATAGCAATAGCTCCGGTAGCAACTCCAGCAATAACTTCGGTTTGTGGGTATTTGCTTTTTACCATATCTACCATTGCGTCGCGTACGTATGCTCGAACCTTTGGGTAAGATAATGCGAGTCTGTTATCGCAGTAAATAGGAGATTTCCAGCCACTTGCCCAGGTAAACGCTTGGTTTGGACTTAATTTGATGGCTTGAATTTCGAGTAGGTGGGCGGCTACAGCCTTTGCCGTATCTTCGCGGGAGATTTCATTTATTTTTTCCATGCCGCAAAAATATGTATAAAGTACACATTCATCACAGCGAATTAATTTTTCAAACGAGCCATGAACTCAATGCGAATACCTCCATTGCTTTTTACAATGACTTTGAATGGAGTTCGGTGTATGAACAATTGAAAAACTCTCCCTTTCCCCTAAAATACGTCGTGTTTCACGAGAGTCCAGAAGAGGCTTTTGATGATTTTTCCGAAAATTTCTTGGTAATAAAAGCTGCCGGGGGAATAGTTCAAAATGAGCATAACCAAGTTTTGATGATCCACCGATTGAGCAAGTGGGATTTGCCAAAAGGAAAAATGGAGGAGGGAGAAAATGAGATTGCTACCGCGCTTCGTGAGGTAGAGGAGGAGTGTGGAATTGCGAACTTGCAAATCACTAATCCTCACCCAAGCATTACGTTTCATACTTACGAAATGAATAACGCTCATATTTTAAAGCAAACTTTTTGGTTTCAAATGCGAGCCTCGGTCAATGGACACCTAATTCCCCAAAAAGAGGAAGGCATTGATCAAGTTAAATGGGTAAGTAAAGGCGATGATTTACAAGAGAAGCTGCAAAACACCTTTCAGAATATTCGAAATCTCTTAGCGGAGTTCTAGCCCCTCAGGTACGAGACTTCGGTAATCGCCTCCATGACGAAGCACATCGCGAACAATGCTTGAACTGATGTAGGCGTAGCGGGCGGCGGTGAGCAGGAATACCGTTTCTACATCTTTATACAGCTCTCGGTTGGTTTGAGCTATGGCTTTTTCAAATTCAAAATCGGCAGGGTTACGCAAACCTCTTAAGATGAACCGAGCATTTTTGCTTTTACAGAAATCAACCGTTAGTCCCTGGTAATGCTCAACTTTGATGGAGTCAATTCCCCTGAATGTTTGCTTGATTAACTCGATGCGCCTGTCTAAATCGAACTTATAGTTTTTGGCGGCATTTTGTCCTACAGCAATAATGATTTTGTCAAAAAGTGGTAGAGCCCGCGTTACAATATCACGATGCCCCAGTGTAATAGGGTCGAACGATCCCGGGAAAACGGCGATTCTTTTCTGCATATTCTAGGAAATAGGGTTGAGTACTACGCTAAAAATAACCACCGAGTTGGCGTCTCTGCCGTAGTGAAGCTTTTCAATGGCTTCTACAATATCGTGTGCGCGGAAGTAGCTGGTATGCAACTCATCTTCTCCACGCAAACTCCATTGAATGGTGTATGAGTTGTCTCTTGAGCGGTAATTCTGAACGTAGTCGAGCATTTTTTTGAGTGCATCAACTTTATCGTATCCCTCAGTGCTGTGAAAGAGGAAGCTTTGTTCGTGACGCGGATTCACGGTTATGATATCCAAACGGGTTTTTTCGCCTTTGGTTTCGTGATAATTGAATATCACATTGGTGCTTCCTAAGCGAAGGTATGATTCAATTTCTCTTTGTAAATCAGCGATTTCAATATGTTCGTTGCTCATGATTTTTTTTAAAAATAATAGCCACGAAGGTACTGCAATTATTTTAATGTTAATTCAGAATTGACATTTACTTTCGCAAACTCGTGTGATGGTCTGTTGATGCATTACACTTTTTCCTATCCGTCTAAAAAACAGTTTGATTGATGCAACTTGAATCTGAAAAAGTAACTTGTTCTGCTCCGGTTTCGGAGATTTATTCCTTTTTATCTTCTGATTTCGCAAATTACCGTGCGGTTATGCCAGAGGATGTTGAGCATTTTGAGTCTGATGATACTTCCTTTGTTTTTGGAATGAAGGGTGTGCCGCACATTCGTTTGATTTCAAAAGAAAATACTCCTAATGAGCGCATTGTGCTAACGGCGGCTAGTTCAAAGCTCGATTTTGATTTGACCTTGCATCTCAAGGAAGAAAACGGCGGATCGTTGGCGTACTTTCAGTTTGAGGGCGACTTCAACCCCATGATGCAGATGATGATTAAAAAGCCTTTACAATCTTTCATCGATAAGCTTATCAATCAAATTAAATCTCGATTTAGCTCGTAAATCCAGGCTATTTCTTTTTGGTGATAAAAGTGAATGTCTTTTTCACTGTCCCAGCTAATTCCAGCTCTACCGGCTTCATCTACATAATGTAGGAAGCCTTTTTTCTGCTGGTTATTGTGCTGGTAATAACACTGTTTTTTATGACCTGCCAATTTTTTGTGATAAAGGTCGTTCGCTAATTTGCTGTTAAAGTTGGCGGTGAATTGCTGGGAAATATTTGCTACTATCACCTCAAGTAAATCATTGGGGTTTAATGGCGATTGAATAAAATCATTGAGCTTTTTGGCGTGTGAGATGTTTTCTGGCGCATAGTCAACATTCACTCCTATTCCGATAATCAGCTGCGTAATCTTACCCCCTTGTACCACACTTTCTGCTAGCATGCCGCCAATCTTGTAGCCGCCACATAGCAGGTCATTGGGCCATTTCAGACGGATGTCTAACCCGGTGATTTTGCTTAACTCATCCGCAAATAAATAGGCGAAATACATGTTTAGCGTTGGGAGCTGTCGTATTGTCAGGTTGTCCGTCGGCAAAACGAATGAGCATAACACGTTCTTACCGCTTACGTCATACCAGCTATTGCCCATTTGGCCACGGCCTGATGTTTGATGCAAAGCGGCCAAAACTAAAGGGTGGTAAAAAGTGTTATTCCTGACGTATTTTTGCGCTTCTTGATTTGTGCTTTCACACGAATCGAAACGTAATATGCTCCAAGGCTTTATCATGGAGCAAAGAAACAACCACCCGTAAAATTTACACGGAAAAAATGCCGTAACTTTAAGTAGGCATCAACAACTCAGAATGGAAAACTACAGTAGCGCCCCTCTTTTAAGAGAAATTATTGAAGGCATCATGGATGCTAAAGGTTTGGAAATCATTAGTCTTGATTTATCAGAAATTGATAATGCCGTTTGCGATTATTTTGTAATCTGCGAAGGCACTTCGAATACCCACGTTTCGGCTATCGCCGATTCCGTGGAAAAACGCGTACGCGAGGAAATTGATGAGCGCCCTTGGCATGTTGAAGGAAAAGAGCAGGCAGAGTGGGTTTTGATGGATTACGTGTCTATTGTAGTTCACGTTTTTCAGCGCGAAACCAGAACATTTTTCGACCTTGAGAGTTTGTGGGGAGATGCCGTAATTGAAAAAGTTGAAGCGCAGTACTAAGAAATTCGATTCTACAATATTTATCTAATGAGCGAGAACAAAAACAATAAAGAGAAAGAACAAATCGAAAGACTCAAAAAGCAGTTTTCCGGTAAGTCAAACAAACAAGCAGGCGGAGATGGCGATCCGAAGCGTAAGTTCAATTTGTATTGGATATATGGAGCGCTTTTCGTTTTATTCATTGGTTTGCAAATTATTGGTAGTATGCAAGGCGGCACACGTCCTACTACCTTCCGTGATTTTACAACCATGCTCGAGGCTGAGGATGTAGATCGAGTAGTGGTAGTAAACGAGCGGGTTATTCAAGTCTTCATTAAAAAGGATAAACTCGAAGAAAAAGATAAATACCGCGAAGTATCTGAAAGAGCTTTTGGGGGTGGAGTAAATCCCGGTCCGCATTATTCTTTTGAAATGCCAATTACGGCCTTTCGCGATGAGTTTGAAAGATTCTTTGAGCGCAATACCCAGCTTGACCGTGATTCTATTCCCGTTGAATACGAAGAGCAACGTAATTACTGGGGGGATATCCTCGCTTGGGTATTGCCGATTTTCCTTATCATGGCTTTGTGGCTTTTCATCATGCGTAGAATGAGCATGGGAGCGGGAGGACCCGGTGGAGGTGGACAGATCTTCAATATCGGGAAATCGCGTGCAAAGCTGTTCGAAAAAGACGAAAATGTAAAGGTGACCTTTAAAGATGTAGCCGGAATGGAGGCTGCTAAGGAGGAAGTAGAGGAAGTAGTTAACTTCTTGAAAAACCCAGAGAAATACACCAATCTCGGTGGTAAAATTCCGCGAGGAGCGCTTTTGGCAGGCCCTCCGGGAACCGGTAAAACCCTTTTGGCTAAAGCAGTGGCAGGGGAGTCGCAGGTGCCGTTTTTCTCTTTGAGTGGTAGCGACTTTGTAGAGATGTTTGTGGGTGTGGGCGCCTCTAGGGTGCGCGACTTGTTCAAACAAGCCAAAGAAAAGAGCCCGTCTATTATTTTCATCGACGAGATTGACGCAATTGGTAGAGCGCGTGGTAAGTCGAATTTCTCCGGTGGTAACGACGAAAGAGAGAATACGCTCAATCAGCTTTTAACCGAGATGGACGGTTTTGATAGCGATCAACACGTTATTATTCTTGCGGCTACGAACCGTGCCGATATTCTCGATAAAGCACTCACCCGTGCAGGTCGTTTTGATCGACTGATTTATATTGACCTTCCTGATTTGAATGAGCGTGAGGCAATATTCAATATTCACTTGAAGAAAATCAAACTTTCTGAGAGTCTGGATGTACGCTTTTTGGCAAAGCAAACGCCCGGTTTTAGCGGAGCAGATATCGCCAATGTATGTAACGAAGCTGCTTTGATCGCCGCTCGTAAAGATAAAAAATCGGTTGAAAAGCAAGATTTCCTAGATGCTGTTGACCGAATTGTGGCAGGACTTGAGCGTAAGAGCAAGCTGATTACCCCCGAGGAGAAAAAAGTTATTGCCTATCACGAAGCGGGGCATGCCACCGTGAGCTGGATGCTTGAACATGCCGCGCCGTTGGTGAAGGTTACCATCGTGCCGCGAGGCCGTTCCCTAGGTGCAGCTTGGTATTTGCCTGAAGAGCGCCAGATTACCAACGTTGACCAAATCAGCGATGAAATGTGTGCAGCTTTGGGGGGCAGAGCCGCTGAACAGGTGATCTTCAATAAAATATCTACCGGTGCGCTTAGCGATTTGGAAAAAGTTACTAAGCAAGCAACCAGTATGGTAACCATCTATGGTCTAAATCAAAAAGTAGGAAATATCACCTACTACGATAGTTCTGGCCAAAATGAATACGGTTTTGGTAAACCATACAGTGAAAAAACCGCTCAGGTAATTGATGAAGAGGTTCGGAATATTGTGGAAGAGCAGTACAAAAGAGCGGTTGACTTGTTAACAACGCATAAGGAAAAACTTTCTGCACTGGCCGACTTGCTACTTGAAAAAGAGGTTATTTTTAAGCAAGATTTAGAGCAGGTTTTCGGACCCCGTCCTTTTGATAAAAAAGAGGAGGAAGCTAAGGAAGAAACTCCCGTCGCAAACGAAGGACAAGCCTCTAATTCTGAGAGTGAAAAACAAGATTAGCCTATTGATATTTAGCATTTGTGAAGAAACTTTTCCAAAGGATTTTTAATCTTTCTGATGACGAAAAAAATGACGTCAAGAAGGAAAAGTTATCTCAAAAAAGTAGGGCACTTTCTTCTAATGAGGAAACACCAGAAGTGGAGTTTGCTCATAACTTCACATCTTCTGGCGGAAAATTTCTCTTTTGTGAAGACGTAGATGATGCATTGCTGAATATTCGCAATATCGTAATGGAGATTGGGTTGAATCGAGTATTTTGTTTGAATCCTAATCTACAAACCTTACTCGAGCGTTTGGATTTTATTGAGCTTTCGGATAATCCAAAAGACGCGGATTTATTTCTCACAGACTGCGAGTATCTCGTTGCCTACAACGGTGGTATTATGATCGATGCGGTGCAAACCAATAGTATTAAGCTTTATGAGCTTCCCGATGTTTTCATCGTAATAGCGTATAGCGATCAAATTGTTAAGCGTCTCAACGATGCTCTTTCAGGCATTCGTACTCGCTATGCCGGTGCAGAAATGCCTTCGCAAATCACTACGCTTCATGGTCCACTTAAAAGTGGATTGGACGATCCTGTTGCGCAAAAAAATTCTAAGGACATTTATTTACTTTATCTCGATCGAGGATAATCCCTTTCTGAAAAATCATTTTTATGAATGAGTTGGTACAAAGAGGGGTGTTCGGTGGAATTTACGTTGCCATCGTCGTTGGTGTTTTGGTTTTCTTTCCACCGGTAATCCCCGGATTGTTTGCCGTTTTTAGCGTCATGTGCTTGCTCGAAGTCAATGCGCTTTCTGGTTTCGATAAACCCAGTCCAGGCCTGTGGTTGGTGTGGTTGGGAGTGTGGGTAAGTGTTAGCATCCATTCGATTGCCCCATACGCACTCATGGTTGCTGCAATTGCCTCAATGGTTTTTCTTTTTCAATCTAAACAGCATCGTAAACTTTGGTTTCGCAGTCTTTACGTAATTCAGCCCTTTGTTTTATCGGTGGCGGCTTTGCATTTTGAGTTTATCGAACCCCCATTTCTACTCTTTGTATTTATGACTATTTGGCTCAATGATACCGGAGCCTATCTAAGCGGTAAGAATTTTGGAAAAACGCTTTTAGCTCCCCTCATTTCTCCAAAGAAAACTTGGGAAGGCTTTTTAGGCGGAACAATATTGGCCGTTTTAGTCATGCTTATCCCTATTCCAATTTTCGCTGATTATTCCTTGCTTTTCAAAGGTTCCGTTGCTTTTCTCGTAGCGCTGTCGGCTACGGTGGGCGACCTTATACAATCACGCATGAAGCGTAAAGCCGGAGTGAAAGATTCCGGGAAAATAATGCCCGGTCACGGAGGTGCTTTTGATCGCTTGGATAGCTTTATCTTTGCCCTGCCAATCGCACTATTTTTTGCAGTTGCTTACACGTTTTTTTAACCGCAATTTTTTATACCATCATGATACGAATTCACCGCGAAGGTGTCCGCATTTTAGCCGGAACCTTTTTCAGTCTTGTGCTAATCAATGTTTTGCTATACCAGTTTTTGGGAATGACCATCATCACGCAAATTGTGATGATTCTTTCTATTATTGTGTACCTTTTGGTTTTGCAGTTTTTCCGCAATCCCAAACGCAATATTGTCCTCGATGAAAATACAGTTATTGCTCCCGCCGACGGTAAAGTAGTGGTGATAGAAAACGTGGTTGAAGAGGAATACTTTAAGGATACCCGTATGCAGGTTTCCATTTTTATGTCGCCTATCAATGTACACGTAAACCGTTACCCCATTGGAGGTAAAATCGTTTTTGCCAAATATCATCCAGGTAAATACCTTGTTGCTTGGCACCCTAAATCCAGTACGTTAAATGAACGCACTACGGTAGTGGTAGAAAACGAAACCATGGGGCCGGTGCTTTACCGTCAAATTGCCGGAGCGCTTGCTCGAAGAATCGTGATGTATCCGAAAGAAGGTATGATGGTACAGCAAGGAGCCGATAGTGGTTTTATCAAGTTTGGTTCGCGCCTCGATATTTTTCTGCCCGCCGATACTGTAGTAGATGTGAAAATGGGTGACGTGGTGAAGGGCGGTGAAACCATCATTTATCGTAAAAAATAATTCTGTATTACCACCGATTATTTTCTAGAACCCTCGCCTTGTCATGCTTGTTGATACTAAAAGAATACCTGAAAGACAAGACGTCTGGGTGAAAATCATCAATTGAAAATCATGCATAGCATACAAGATATACGAAGTCAATTCCCCATATTACACCGCGAAGTTCACAAGCGTCCTTTGGTGTATCTCGATAATGCGGCCAGTACGCAAAAACCTCAGGTTGTAATTGATGCGATTAAGGGTTATTACGAAAGTATCAATGCCAACGTACACCGAGGAAACCACCTACTGAGTCAATTGGCAACCGAAGCAACCGAAAAAGCCCGAGACGCCGTCCAAGAATTTATCGGGGCAAAGGAGAGAGAGGAAATTATTTTCACTAAGGGAACCACAGAGTCGATTAACTTAGTGGCCTCGTCCTTGACGCCCTTCGTCGAAGCGCATCAAAATATCGTTATCTCTCACACCGAACACCACGCCAATATCGTTCCGTGGCAAATGTTGTGCGAGCGAACCGGCGCTCAATTGCGTGTTATTCCCATCGGTGAAAATGCGCTTTGGAAGATTGAAGAGGGATTGGCACTTATCGATGAAAATACCGCCGTTCTCGCCATTGGCCACGTGTCAAATGCTTTGGGAACCATTAATCCGGTGGAGATATTTATACGTGAAGCCCGCAAACATCAAACAGCTATTTTATTGGACGGCGCCCAATCGTCTGCCCATTTTAGTATCGACGTGCAAAAACTGGATTGCGATTTCTTTTGCTTTTCCGGACATAAAGTTTGTGGACCTACCGGGATAGGCGTATTGTACGGGAAGCGCTCATGGTTGGAAAAAATGCCTCCCTACCAAGGCGGTGGTGAAATGATACATACCGTCACCTTTGAAAAAACCACCTACGCGGAAATTCCGTTTAAGTTTGAGGCGGGAACACCCAATATGGCTGGTATGGTAGGACTCGAAGCAGCCATTCGCTATTTGCAATCCATCGGGATGGAGAATGTGGCGCAAATGGAGCAACGTTTATTGGACAAAGCCACGGCAGCCTTGCTCGATATTCCGGGACTGAAGATTTACGGCAATTCGGATAAAAAAGCTTCGGTCATTTCCTTTTTGGTGGACGATGTGCATCCTTTCGATTTAGGTACACTGATGGATAAATTTGGAGTGGCTGTGCGCACGGGACATCACTGTACGCAGCCCATCATGCAGTTTTTCGACATTCCCGGAACGGTGCGTGCCTCCTTTGCTTTTTACAATAACGAAGAGGAAATTGAACGATTGGTAGAAGCCATCAATCGCTCCGTAATGATGTTGCGCTGACGCTTTCTTCATCGTACATTTACCTCGACCAAAATAACCGCTATGATTCGTAAAGTTGTTGCAAATGCCCACGAGGCAATATCTGGTATTGAAGATGGTATGACCTTGATGCTTGGAGGTTTTGGCCTATGCGGGATTCCCGAAAATGCCATTGCCGCCCTGCGTGATTCCGGAGTAAAAAATATCACTTGTATTTCCAATAATGCCGGAGTTGACGATTTTGGCTTAGGCTTGCTTTTGCAAACGCGCCAAATCAAAAAGATGATTTCCTCCTACGTAGGCGAGAATGATTTGTTCGAAAAATTGATGCTTTCGGGTGAATTGGAAGTGGATCTTGTGCCACAAGGAACCCTGGCAGAAAGATGTCGCGCTGCGGGTGCCGGAATTCCTGCGTTTTTTACCCCAGCCGGTTACGGTACGGAGGTCGCTCAGGGAAAGGAGGTGCGTTGGTTCAATGGTAAACCTCACATTTTGGAACACGCTTTTGAAGCGGAATACGCCTTCGTAAAGGCTTGGAAGGGTGATGAAGCGGGTAATCTCATTTACAAAGGAACTGCCCGAAACTTCAATCCCATGATGGCGATGGCGGGGAAAATCACCGTAGCAGAAGTGGAAGAACTCGTGCCTGCCGGCCAACTCGATCCCAACGAAATTCATACACCGGGCATTTTTGTGCAACGCATTTTTCAAGGGACAAACTACGAAAAACGTATTGAAAACCGTACCGTGCGAACCAAATCATAGCACATGAATCGGTTTATTCTTCCCATTGTCTTGCTGATTACCGCCTGTACACCCAGGGAGGAAATAACCCCTTTGCCGCATATTTACATCCACGCCGATACAATTTTGTGGAAAAATCCTCAGCCGGTGCGAATTGATTATTTCGTAAAATCCGAGGGAACAGATCTCAGTGGAAAGATTCATTATCGGGGTGGCTCGTCGAGTAAATACCATAAGCATTCCTACGCCTTGAAGCTTAATGATGCCTTTGCCATGGCTGAGCTTCCACGGGCAAAGGCCTTCGTTTTGAATGCATCTTATATCGACAAAACGCTTATGCGGCATCGTTTGAGTTTTCAGCTTTTCAGAGATATGCAAGTGGGCAATATCGCCCCGTTATGCCGTTATGCGGAGTTAAGTGAAAATGCTGATTATCGCGGTATATATGTCGTTATGCAGCGAATCAATGCCGGGATGCTAGATATTAAAGGCGTTCCGGGGGCAGCCCTTTGGAAAGAGCCATTGATTTTTTATGAAGTGGAGCCCGAAACGGTAGATGAGGCCAACAAACATTCTCAAAAATATCCTAAGCTCAAGGATACGGATTATACCCAATACCTCGATAGTATTCAGACCTGGATCATACAGTCATCCGATAGCGTATTTGCCGCAGATGTGTGTGCGCTTTTCGATTGCGATAACCTCATCGATTGGCAGCTTATTTTGCTTTTGAGCAACAACAGCGATGGTCAACTGAAAAACTTTTACCTTTATCGAACAAAGGAAAACGATCCATTCCGGGTAGCGCTTTGGGATTACGACCACAGTTTTGGTCGCGATGGCGATGGCGAGCTGAATATGCTAACGAGTATTATTGAAGAAAAACGCAATCCACTCATGCGCCGCTTATATGAGTTGAACCCCAATCGCTTTAATGAGCGCATGATGGAGCGATATCATACTTTGCGTAGGCAGGGCATTTTTTCCGAGGATGGCTTGTTTCGTCGTATCGAACTGCTTCGTGCAGAGCTTCAACCGCACATTATTCGTAACATCGAACGCTGGCCGCACGATGCTCACTGGTATCACGACGATATGGATTTTAATGCTGAAGTAGAATTGATCAAACAATATATTGAACTCCGTCTGCCCATGCTCGATGAGCGTTTTGAGTACAGACCCTAAATTTTTATGCTATGGCACTAGACAAAAACGGAATTGCGCAACGCATTGCTAAGGAAATGAAAGATGGTTACTATGTGAATTTGGGAATTGGTATTCCCACTTTGGTAGCCAATTATATTCCCGAGGGTATCTCGGTGGAGTTTCAGAGTGAAAATGGCATTCTCGGCATGGGTCCCTTCCCGTTTGATGGAGAAGAAGACGCGGATTTAATCAATGCGGGCAAGCAAACCATTACTGCGCTTCCCGGTGCGGCCTACTTTGATTCGGCTACCAGCTTTGCTATGATTCGTGGTAAGCACGTTCACATGACTGTTTTGGGCGCAATGGAAGTGGCGCAAAACGGCGATATTGCCAACTGGAAAATTCCGGGAAAGATGGTGAAAGGCATGGGCGGAGCGATGGATTTAGTGGCTTCTGCCGACAATATCATCGTCGCCATGATGCACACCAATCGCGCGGGAGAGTCGAAGTTGCTTACTAAGTGTACGCTGCCCATCACCGGGGTCGCTTGCGTGAAGAAAGTGGTTACCGATTTAGCGGTTTTGGATATTACTGAGCAGGGCTTTGAACTACTTGAAGTTGCTCCGGGTGTAAGTGTGGAAGATGTGCGTAATGCTACTGAGGGTACGCTAATCGTTGGCGATAATATTGTGCAAATGGAGCTTTAATGCACCACAACTTTTTTGCGATATACATTCCCTTCCGCATCCTCTACTACGAAAATATATAAACCCGGTTTTTGGTGCTGAAGCGAAACTTGGATATTGGTTGTTTTTTCAGGAAAATGATGTTCCTCTACCTTTAATCCACGCATATCGTATTGGGTAAGCTTTTGCAGTGCGCTGCGTTCAGATTGAATGTGGAGCTGTGATTGAGGCGATTGGCTCAGCCAGATTTTAATCTCATTCTTTACTGAGCTCTCTTCTTCAACGGATAGATTGCATATAAGATCCGCTAGTCTGCTCATAATTTGTTCATTATAATTCCATGGCACCGAAATATTTGAGTCGGGGTTTTCGCCCATGCGAATGACTACTAAGTCTGCCGAAGGAATTACGTTGATGATTTGTCCATTCTTGCCAATAGCGGAGTACATGTCTACGGGCGCTGATGGCGACAACTGTCCGGGTAATTGCAGTCGCACATACGGAACCATAAATTCCGTAGTGTTATTGAGCCACCATAAATATCCGTAGGCTTGGTTTTCGGGTTGCGACTGGGTAATCATGCTGTTGAAGTAGTTTTGATCGCGCATGATGCTGTCGTTATCCCAAACGCCATTGCGAAGCATGAGAAGTCCAAATCGAGCCATCGAACGCGGCGTGCTAAAGAACACACTCAGGTCGTTGGGGAGCCAGGCGTATATCCCGGTGATGCCCGTTTTTTGCGTTACTTGCTGAAAATGGTACAAGTTGATTCCTTGATTGGTTGCGTTTTCTAACACCTCGCGAAGGAGGGTGTAGGGCCCATTGTGGTAGGACCATCGCGTACCCGGGGAGGCCATGCAGTTCAAGCACGAGGGAGATGTGCAATTGAGATTGGGCACCGTGTCATTCAAACCGGTGGACATTTCCAAGTGATGCCTGATTTTTATGGCTGTTTCTTCAGTTGAATTACAGGAAGTCCAGTTATTTCCCAAATACAAATTAGAGGGATCTTCAATGTTTAAATGTCCTTGTTCTTGGGCGAGGCCTACTAAAAATGCCGTGAGTGATTTCCCTGCGGATGCCCAATACCATGAGCTATCGGCCGTGAAGGAGTGAAAGTATTTTTCAATGACTCGTTTTCCTCCTTGTAAAACAATGAATGCGCGGGTTTGTGAAGTGTCGAGGAAGGAATACAGCTCCGAAAAGTCATCGCTGCACCAGCCCGCATCGGTGGGCGTTATGGTGTCCCATTGTGTTCCTTGAATAGGTGGGTAATAGGGCGTTTGTGCAAATGCCAATTCAAAAGAAATCAGCAATACAATAGAACTAAGAAAGCACTTTACTTTATTGTGCATAACGAAACGATTTGATATCATAAACAGACATCACTTATTGATGTCCATAAATTTATTTACATCACTCATTCTGCCAAACAAAATAACCAAATCACCTTCAAGGATTTGAGTATCGGGATAGGGCACACCTAAGATGTGATGTTCGTTGTCGGTTTTACGTAAAACGGTAACTAGGTTTAGGTTGTATTTTTCTCTCAGACCTATTTCCGAGAGTTTTTTACCCCAGAGGTTTTTAGGGGCATTAATCTCGATGATTTCGTACTCATCAGGAAGTTGAACAGCCATGAGTACACTGGGGTTGATGAGCTGTTGTGCCACACCATTACTAACTTGTTCTTCGATGCTCATGATTTCTTTTACGCCCATTTTTTCCAAAATGCGCTTCTGTCTTTCGTCTTGAGCACGCGCAATAATTCGTTCCACCCCAACCTCTTGGAGGGCGTAGGTGGTAAGCATTAAGTCTTGAAAACTGGCGCCAATGGCAATAACCACGGCATCCATATCGGGGATGTTTTGTGAAAGCAGCGCCTTTGGGTCGGTAGAGTCGAGAATTACGGTGTAGGTAAGGACGTCTTTTAAATCTTCAACCCGATCGGCATTATTATCTATGCCCATTACTTCGGCTCCCAGCATTACTAATTTTCTAGCGATGGCTGAGCCAAAACGTCCTAAACCTACAACGGCAATTTTTTTAGATTGCATGCGATTCTTGCTTTAAAGCGACTTTTATGGCTTGTTCCAAATCGCGAATGAGGTCTTTGGAATCTTCGAGGCCAACGCTCAGGCGAATGAGTGTATCGGAGAGACCTGCTTTCATTCTTTCTTCTCTTGGAATGGCGGCGTGTGTCATGCTAGCGGGGTGTCCTGCTAAACTTTCCACTCCACCCAAAGATTCGGCTAAGGTGAAGACTTTAAACGAAGAAACCAGTTTGAAGGCCACATCAATATCGTCATTTTTCAGTTCAAACGACAACATACCTCCGAAGCCTCTCATTTGTTTATTGGCAGTTTCGTGACCATTGTGTCCCGGGAATCCAGGCCAATACACTTTTTTAATCTCCGGATGGCTGATGAGGAATCGGGCAACTGCCTCGGCGTTTTCACAGTGGCGTTGCATTCTTACGTGCAGGGTTTTGATACCGCGAAGAGCTAAAAAACTGTCCATAGGGCCGCAAACGGCTCCACTGGAATTTTGAATAAAATAGAGCTTTTCAGCTAAGGCTTCATCGCGTACTACCAGCGCACCCATTACCAAGTCGCTATGACCACCAAGGTATTTCGTTACCGAGTGCATTACTATATCGGCACCTAATTCTAAGGGCGTTTGTAGATAAGGTGTAGCAAAAGTGTTGTCAACGACTAAAAGGAAGTCTTGCTGTTTTTTAAGCGAGGCTAGCTTTTTGATATCGAAAATTTTCAGAAGGGGATTGGTAGGGGTTTCTGCCCAGATTACCCTTGTGCGACTATTGAGTTTGGCGGCAACTTCTTCCTCGTTGCAGAGATCAACAAAGTGAAATACCAAGCCCCATTTTTCAAATATTTTGGTAAATAGACGATATGTTCCACCATAGAGGTCGTTGGTGGCAATGATTTCGTCTCCGGGTTCGAGCAATTTCATTACCGCGTCGATTGCGGCTAACCCGGATCCAAAAGCAAGACCATGAGTACCTTTTTCGATGGCTGCTAAGCTATTCTCCAAGGCATGGCGAGTGGGATTTTGGGTACGTGAATATTCGTAGCCTTTGTGCACACCAGGGGCTTCCTGCACGTAGGTTGATGTTTGATAAATAGGGGGCATTACCGCGCCGGTAGAAGGGTCAGGGGTTTGTCCTCCATGAATACTAATCGTTCCAAATCCTAAGTCTTTTCCTTTTGCCATGTTTCTTGTTTTTTTATCCGCACAAAAGTAAAGGGTAGCTATGAATCGACATAAATTTCTTGAAAAATGTCGAATGTCAATTATCCCTTACTCGTCAACCAATTGAAAGAGTTTTTCCAAATTTGGACTCAGAACGATTTCGGTGCGACGATTTCGTGCGCGACCCTCCGGACTAACGTTGGTTTCTATGGGCATATACTCGCTTCTTCCTGATGCCTTAATGCTGCGCCCATTTACATTGTACTCGTCTACTAATATTCGGGTGATCGAGGTGGCGCGCGCTACAGATAAATCCCAGTTGTCTGAAAAACGCGCGGTACGAATGGGTATGGAATCGGTATGTCCAATAACTTCAATTTGTAGGGTGGGGTTTTTTACCAAAACTTGAGCTACCGATTTCAGTGCAGACTTTCCTCTCGGGTCAACAATAGCGCTGCCTGAGCTAAAAAGCAGGTTTTCAGAAAGGTTGATGTATATTTTACCGTCTCTGATTTCCAATTGTAAATCCTGCGATGGAACGTCAACCAAGGCGTCACGTAGGGTGCGGCGTAGAGCTTGCATGGCTTCGTTTTGTGCGGAAACTTGCTCTTGAAGTTCGCGTAATCGAGCGGCTCTTTCGGAAAGCAAGCCTTCTTTTTCAATCAAATCCGTGGTTTTGGCGTCTAGCTTAGACATCAAGCTAGCCATGTTTCGATCGGCAGTGGCTTGGTAGTCTTGAAAAACATTTCGTAAAGAGTCGAAAGCAACATCTTTAGAACTCCATCTTTCGTGTAAAGCCGAGCTGTCATTTTTCAATCGCTCAATTTCCTCCTGAGCGCTGAGGTATTTTTTCTTGGATACACAAGAGCTAAAGCTAATCATGAATAAACCGAGAATTAAAAAAGAGTACTTCATATGTGAATAATTGTTTTTAAAAGGTCATCCCGACATACATATCGGGACAAGTTATGGAATGTCCTTGTCAATTTTCATTGGTGTTTGCGAAGGCTAACATGGACATTTCATAAAAGTGAAAAAATGAAAGAGTTTAACAAATGGATTGATGGGTAAAATTCGGTGTTTACCACGCTGCAAAACTACATTTATAAAAATTCATTTTGATGTGGGAGACATGAAATTTAGCGCTTTAGAGCGATGCTTTCTGCATTTTTGTACATTCTTTAACCAAAAGACTTCTACGTTTCAATTTTATCATTATTTTTACCCATCGAAAAAATGTTGTAAAACAGCTTTTTTTGCTTCGTAAAGAAACAAACTCAATAAACGATTCTTATGCGTAAATCTTTATTCGCCATTACATTTATATTTCTCGGATTCATTTCTATTGCTCAACCATTTCGTTGGAATGATGTCTCGATTATTATGCAAGGCTCTGCTTATAATTCGATGCTGCGAAATCCTCAGCATTTTAACGAAGTCATAGATGTAAATCAAATTACACCCCGTTTTAGTGGAGGTTTGGGGTTGATGTACAGCTTTTCAGATGACTGGGGAATAAGCACAGGGGTTGATTACCAACGCCGTGGTGCAAGGTTCAGCCAATTTCTTCGTGGCAACGATGTCACGCGCGATTATAAAATTGATTACTTAGACATCAATCTCATGCTGCGTCGTTTTACCACGAAAGGATTTATGATTGGAGTTGGAGGGTACGCCGGAATCCTCGTGCGGGAAGAGCTGCGATTTAAGCACGACGTTGTTTGGGGCTCCACTACCGTAATGAACGGCAATAGATATAATGATTTGGATTATGGTGTCCAACTTGAACTTGGCTATTTGTTGGATTTAGATTACCGCACAAAGGCAACAGTTAGTTTATTTGCCCAATACGGACTTACAGATGTTAACGCTCCACGCTTTCAAGTAAATAATTTTGATGATGTGTATAATCCAGCGCAGAATTTTATTGCTGGAATACGTTTTACGGTGTATGTGATTACGCAGCCGTATTAGAGTGATGGGTTAAAAGTTAAAAGTTAAAAGTTAAAAGTTAAAAGTGAGTTATGACCCCTCATGATATAGGTTGCCTTCGGTTAGTCACCTTTCACTTATTTTGTTA
>JBHYFA010000029.1:0-30081 GCA_051859825.1 Schleiferiaceae bacterium | reverse complement strand
CCTCATCGAGCTCACGGAAGCATTCGGTTTTTTTGATTTCTCGGAAAATCTCGTCGGGAAAAAAACCATCGGATACGGCTAGGGTTACCAGATACTGAATAAGCACGTCGTAACACAGCCTCGGAGGCACTCGATCTTCCCGAATGCCCTCCTTCACCGCTTGTCGCAATGCCGCAGCCTCCACGAATTCCAAGCTGTGGGTGGGTACAAAATAGATGGTGCTGGTGGCTCCCGGTCGGTGTCCGCTTCTACCGGCGCGTTGCACAAACCGACTCACTCCTTTGGGGCTCCCCACTTGAATAATGGTATCTACCGGACGAAAATCTACGCCCAAGTCGAGGCTAGACGTGCAAACCACTACCGCAATCTGACCTTGATACAGAGCGTCTTCCACCCATCCACGGATTTCCTTGCTAATGGAGCCGTGATGCATGGCCATCTTTCCCGCCAGAGAAGGGTCAGCTTCGAGGAGTTGTTGGTACCATATTTCTGCTTGCGCGCGGGTATTGGTAAAAAGCAAGGTTGATTTACTTTGGTGAATGATAGGTAAAACTTTGGGGATAAGCTTTGTACCTAAGTGGCCGGCCCAGGGTAAGACTTCAATTTCGTCGGGCACAATAGATTCAACTTCAATATGCTTGTGGATATGGGCCTTCACCAACTTGCCTTCTTCCCCACAAAGCACTCGCATAGCTTGTTGAAGATTGCCTATGGTGGCACTTATTCCCCAAACTTGCAGGGAGGGAATGAGGCCTTTTAACCTACTCAGGGCGAGTTCCATTTGCACACCACGCTTACTGCCAATAAGCTCATGCCATTCGTCAACAACGATGGTATGAAGACCATCTAGCCATTGAGGATATTTTTTCAGAGCCAAAATCAAATGCAGACTCTCCGGAGTGGTGATGAGCAGATTGGGGGCTTTTTTTCGTTGTTTAGCGCGATCGGCGGCAGAGGTATCACCCGTGCGAATGGCGATATTCCACGAGAGGTTCAATCCTTCCGCTGCCCTCACTGCTGCTTGGTGAATTTCTTTTGCCAAGGCCCGAATGGGAGTAATCCAAATGATCGACAAACCGGAGGGCTGCGGATTTTTCAGCATTGCCGGCAAGAGAATAGAGTAGGTTTTGCCGCTTCCCGTGGGTGCATTTATCAGTCCGGAATGCCCGTCTTGGTAGAAATCCCAAGTTTGCTTTTGAAAGCTTTGGGGTTTCCAGCCCTGTTTATCGAACCAAAGGTGGATTGGCTGTAGGTTGATTTTTGTCATCGATGGAGATAAGTCATTCAGAGTGCTCTCAGTTTTACAATAGAGCGGCACAGAATGTTCGTTGAGAGCATCAAGTGATAAAGCTGACGTGTGCAACGCCGCTAATGGATCCTTCATGGACAAGCTCTAATTAGTGCTTGTCCATAAAGTCAAGAGTCTGATTCAGAAAGTTCAGTAGCAAGGCGCACGCAGGATTGAAAAACAAGGAGTTGACTAAAGTCAATGACTGTTTTCAATCCAAGTGCAACGCCGCTAATGGACTTTATGGACAGACTCTAATTAATAATAAACTTCAAGACCAACGTCTCATCCTCCCCCTCCAAAGCAATGGTGTAAACACCTGGTGCATATTTGCTTCGTAGGGTGATTTCGTGAATAGGAATGTCGTTTGACGAAAACTCACCTGCCTGTAAAAACCTTCCTTGAAAATCAAAAATCTCGTAGCTACTGTACCGGAACTTCGTGTTTAGCGCTCGGAGGTAGAGCTTGTTGCTTGATTGACTTACGGGATTGGGAAATAAAACAATATTTGAAACATTTGGCAAAAAGGTAAAAACATTATCGTGACTCAACTTTTCTTTCAGGAGAAAGCCGGACCGTTTCATGAGAACCTCAGACAACTCGTCATAGTTATGGTTTTGATAATAAAAGGTATCCGTC
The DNA here is from genome assembly GCA_051859825.1 of Schleiferiaceae bacterium. Lineage (GTDB taxonomy): Bacteria > Bacteroidota > Bacteroidia > Flavobacteriales > Schleiferiaceae > CSBr16-58. The sequence goes on along the minus strand of JBHYFA010000029.1, from coordinate 28,154 downwards.
AAACTCAGTGCGCGAGTATCAATTGATCCGCTGAAGTATAAGAAGTCATCGGATTCATTGTTTAGAGGAATTAGTTGTCCTACTATAAATCGAAATTCATCGTAGAGATTTCTTGGCATTAAATCCCTTGTAATAAATGCATATTCTTTTTCCATATACCCTTTATGATTTCGCTTTTGAATACGAGTGACACCTTGTTCTGAAAGCACATTCCACAACTTTCCGTCAGTATAATTCACTGAGGAAAAGTTTGCTTGGCCATCCGTAACTTCGGTAGCAAAAATTTTTCCATTAGAGGTGCTTAGCCCTATTAAAAAGCCCGAACGAGGACAATTATTAGATCCTATGGCTTGAGCTACTTCTAGGCCATTTTCTATTACTTCACCCCGAAACCACCCCCCTATCCAAATATCTCCATTTGCCCCTTCTGTTAAACTATGAGCAACAGCTAAGTCTGTAAACTGAATATCTTTAGTAAACACAACACTTCCATTTGACTTGTTTATCCTAACAATCCTTGTTTTATATTCTCTAAACCGACATGTGGAAGATGTTACTGGGGTTCCTTCGGATAAAGAAATTAATGCGTGTTCTTTAGATAATTCCAAATGATTAAAAAAAGAGACATTCGTTAAGCCATCCATAGAAATGTTTTCTGCCCATCTCAATTTACCTTCGGCAGAAATTTTAGCTGTGAAGTACTGAAAAGTATAATCTGACCTAAGTTCAAAACCATCAATAATCATATTCCCCTTTTCGTAATATCCTAGCAGGTAAGTGTTTCCTTCTTCATCCGTTTTAATGTCTTGAATACTTACATCAAAGACTCGCTCTATTTTTAACTCCCATTCCAACTGATTATCAAAGGAGTATTGAGCTACGACAGTTTGAGGAGAGCTTACTGGTTGGCGGGTATCAAAGTGAGGTCCGGTTGTTACTGAATGGTTCTCGGGAAAAACTAATACTTTACTATCATTATTTGTTAAAGAAACCAAACCTCGCCAAGCAACTACAAGTGATTTTTCAAGGAGATTTCCCGTTGTATCATAAATGGCATAGTAAAGTCTACTAGCCCAGTCATTCTGAAAAAGAGACTGCTTTACTTCTGGAAAAAAAGCAAAATCATGTATCGACATACTTGACACCGTTAAAATACGGTTATCTCTTTTTTGAATGTATGGTTTTGAATATGCGTCGCCACCCGAAAAACTTGTTGTAGCTTCAATGGATCTCGACCAGCCGCATGTACTAGGAATAGCTTTGGGGATGAAATCTCCCGAATATTTAAATGTGTATGTGATATTATTCGATCCAATAATAGACGTTTGCAGACTTATATACAAATCACCATTTTTATAAAATAAAGAAGGTGTTACATCGCGAAAATGATAATTTATAAAGTTTGGCAATTTCGCTAAAAATCCCGTTCCTTTTTTAGTTCCATCTGTAATGAATAAAGATAGCCCTTGGGTGGTACTAACTCCCAAGAACACAAATTGATCATCAATTTTTTTCACGGTTTGACCAATTGACATCGTTATTCTCCCATACTTCCAGCGATAATTCATTGTTGATTTACTTTCTCTTTGGGTAAAACCATGCATACCATCTCCTATTTCAAATAGTTTTTCTACCGTATCGTTACGTATAACTATGGGCTCGATTCCAGAAGAGTCAATGTCTGAAAAACAAATTATTCCATTTGAATTTTCACCTACTATAAAAAACTCGCCTCTGGTTTTAGTTAATGATGGTGAGCTTATTTGAGAAAACGATTGGGAGTTTACTTTGTATGTTAATAATCTTGTTAGCCGAGGATGTTCCTCTGGATGAAATTGATAGTCTCGAGTCGGATGCTCCAAAACAATTGTCTTAAAATTCAATGGTCTTGGATTTATGTAAAAATCACCTCTTGCTTGATCACTATTACGAAGAGGTAAGAAATCTGTGTGACTGTAGTACAAAGAGTCTTGATTATCGTCACGAAACAAAGTATCTGTAAATACAGTATTGCCGTTTGTCACTAAAGATCTAATATATCGTCTATTATTGATATTCTTAAAACCCCAAAAAAGGAATAAACCATTAAAGTTAAAAGTAGGGTCTGGCAAAGCTGATGCATTAAATAGACTATCTAGACTAAGCGGTAAGGTATCCAAAGTTTCATTGAAATAATTAAACTTTAAGATGCGACTTCTATCTAAGTTTAGGCTATACATGCAACTATCTGCAACTCGAAATGGAAAATTAAAATCAAATTGCTTGACAACGTTTCCGTCAAAAAATAATACACCATTAGTATGAATATTAAACAAAACATGGTCGTTTGCCTTATAATAAAAAGGAGTCCTAGAATAAGGTCGGTGAACAATCGTTGAGTCCACTAAAAAAATACTGTCATTTACAGGAGATATACCATGGAGATGTCTTTTCTCATCAAAATAATAAAGCGTATCTTGAATTTTGAAAAACAAACTATTCTGTCTTCGATAGGAAATGAAATCATCAACGATTTCAAAATTTACAAAATCATCGGTGCGCTGAAGACTTCTCTTGACGAAATTACCATCTGCATCTAGATGTTCCCTTATGAGAAAAACATAATCTCCCTCACTGTACACCACTTGGTAGTCGCCGGCAAACTCACTTATATCCTCCAATTGACCATGCGAGATGACTGAAAAAAAACTGAAAACCAAAAGCAGTATTATTCTTTGCATAGTAATATAGTTGAAAATCACATATCCCGCGCTATTTTACATCCACCTGTTTTAAAATCAGCCCAACCTCAATTATCATTCACCCACTCAATAACCCTTCTCCAAAAGTATGGTTCTTGATTCATCATCGGTGAATGACCTGATCGCTCGAAAATGATTTTATCGAGAATAGGGCTGCTGATATTGGCCTCAATATCGTCGGCTAATTCGGGAGGACAAACGAAGTCGTATTTTCCCCAAAGCAGAAGTGTGGGAATAGAAATATGATGTAGCTTATCCGAATTGGGATTATCGGAGGTTTCACTATCAATTCTGCGTAGGCCAGAATTTATCAGGTTAATAAAACTAGCAGAAACAACAACGTTATTGCGAAATACCAAATTAAACAAATCCAGCCCAGGAGGATCTATAGGCATAAGATTCTCCGCTCGGTGCGCAAAACCGTTTAAACTAATTGCTTCGGAACGTTTTGCAAATCCATTTTTCTCACACCAATCAACAATCTCATCCCAATCCTCGGTATTTCTCCCGGCGGCTAGTTCTTGACGACCATAATGCAACAGCATTTCACGTGTTAGTGAATCATTCATACGGTAATTATGGGCGCCACCAACTTGTATCCAACCGTTCACCAACTCTTGATTTACTCCTTCAGCAAGGAAGTACGGTGCTAAAAACCCTCCCCAACTGTGGGCAAAAAGATAGTATTGGTTATTATCCCCATATTTTTCTCTGAGCAAAATCAACAAATCCTTCATATCACGACGAAAGTCGGCAACCTTTGAACTCCCAATATTACCTTGAGAATGCCCCGCAAATCTTTGTTCCCAATACACAATGGCAACTTGCTTTTCCACGGTATTACGCACGTAAGGCTCCCTGTAAACAATGGCCGAACCACCCGGACCACCATGCACTATTACTAAGAATTTTTTGGAATCAACATTACCGGCAACTCTCACGGGCATCTTCATACCGTCATGACCCTGTAGTACAAAAAAGTCATCGGCCATACCCGAGCGCGTGAAAGATTCTTTTTGGCACTGGGTAAATAACAACAATATCAATCCAGCAAAAACGAAACTTTGCAAAAAACGAGGAAATATAGAAGTCATAGTGTGTAGGTATTAATTCGGAAGTTTGAAAATAGCTCCAAGTTCAAAAAATGGCCGAGCATAAAACGCATTATTGTACGGAAAGAAAAACATGAGGTTGGCCTTGGCGTAGAGACTCGGTCCATTCTGGTACTTGATCCCAAAATTATACCCCACCGCATAGCCCGTTTGAAATACAGCATAAAAATCTCCAGCATTTTGCACCTGCTCCACCGTATTGTCATCATTCACCTTAAACGTAGGTCCATCGAAAAAAGTCCGGCTCACTCCTCCTCCAAATGAAAAGTCAGTAAAAAGCCCGCCCAACCTTTGATTCCGCTTTACCCAATCAACTGTTGCAAAAACATTGGTATGAAAAGTTGGATGATGATAAAAGCCTAAGGTGTAATTCAAATATCGCTCAGAGAAAAACGGAGTAACCGGTTTTCTTCTACCCATAGTGACGTAATCAGAACTCCTAAGTTGTTCAAAACCCAGATTCAATCCGGGATAAATAATTGAAAATGTAGGACTAACACGAATACCATTGCTTGCCTGATGACTCACTGTTGACTGAGCATAAACCCCAGAGAAACAAAAATATCCAATAAGCAGCGCGAATAAAGATTTACTCATTTTGTAAGAGTTTTAATGAAAGTAAAATCAACGATTTTAAAGCTTCAAATATACTATCAATCAGAATATGAAAGAGTAAATTTTAGAATTAAATGAATTTCATTATTGAATACTCACGAAAAACAGAGCCAAGCTTATGCGTAAAAAATACAGCACGACACGAAGGTAAAAAAAATGCAAGGAAATATTTTCAAATATTACAGAATTGTATTACATTTGCTAAACGATAAAAGAAAGTATATTCACGCAAAATTCAACTTAACTTATAAAAATCAATTATCATGAAACGATTCCTAATCATCTTTACACTATCAACAACTAGTGTTTTAGCACAACCTTCACCTCCTCAATTCCAACCAGCACCTCTCGACGGCGGCTTAATAGCACTCCTAGCAGCAGGAGCGGTTTACGGGACAAAAAAGTTGTCAAAACCGAAAAAACAATAAGTACGCTAATTCTTAAAAATCTATTTTTTTAAGAGATTATCCAACATCTCTTGAGGCATTTGCTCCATATCGATAAACATGAGGCCATCTAGAGATTGGTTAAAGCGATAATCAATATTGAAGGCGGCAATTTTGGCGTTTTGACGAATGTATTTTTTCACCAACACCGGCACCTTTAATCCTTGAGGCTCTACGCTAGAAATTAACGTATCCAAACGACGAATATCACTAGATATTTCCTTACAAATACTCTTTAATTCATCGTTATCCGGATCTTCGGGAACCGGATGTCTGGGATGAATAAATTTTGCCATTTCCTCATCAAAGTGGTACTCCTTAATATACGTTATCATCAACGAACGAGAAAAGGGCGAATACTGATTACTAATACTCACGCAGCCAACCAAGTACTTATACCCAGGGTTCTTCAGCCAAACCTGAATAACACCTTTCCAAAGCAAAAATAGTGGGAGGGGCTTTTGCTGATAAGCAGGCACGATAAATGCCCTTCCCATTTCTATTCCTTCATAGAAAATATTTTTTGCTTCTCCCTTAATCTTGAACAAGCTGGGAACATAGAAACCTCTTAAGCCGTAAAGCTCTGCAATTTCTTTTCCCAAGGCCAAACGATACGCTCCAACAATTTCGTTTGAATCGACATTCCAGCAAATAAGGTGTTTATAAATACGGTCATACGCATCTAAATCCGTTGCTTGAAGTGTCCCCTCCCCTACTTGGCGAAAGGTAAACTCTCTTAAGCGCCCTAGCTCGTGGCCAATGCTCGGAATATCTTTCCAATCTGCCAAAAAAACCTCGTAAGCGCCGCTGCTCACGTAGAGCTTACCATCAGCACGCAATTTTTCTATATCGGCCTTGATTTTCTCCAGCGCAAGTGGAGCTTTGATTTCTTTGGCTAATGGTTTAGGCTTGTAGAGTTTTATGGGCGACTTCGCTACGTGTGGCGCCAATGCTCTGGATAATAAGGTGGTATTTCGCTGCATCCAAGCGGCAAATCCCTGCGGATTAAAATCGCGGTAATCCGTTTTACTAACGGGCAAACCAATACGAACCTGTAAGCCAATAACGTCTTTTGAAGAAATCGGTTGATTCTTTCCCCGCTTAAACAAATTTATCCACGCCTTACGCTTTACTTGAACCCAGATTGGACATACCGTGAGTTGCTTTGTTTTTATGCTTTCAAAAATATCCGAACACCAAGGATGATCGTCGATGCGATTTTTCTGTTTGTTGTAAAAACCTCCTTTTTGTGCTGGAAAGAGTAAAAGAGCACCGCCTTGTTCGACAAAATTAATGGCCGAGGAAAGGAGTTGGCTTTCACTCTCCACATTTTCTAAAGCGAGATGAATATCAGGGTTGATATGATTGTCTGGCAGAGGTAGCACTTTGCAATCGGAGCGTCGTTTGGCAACTAATTTTTGCAAAAGTTCCGCTTCTTGTCCACCAAGCGGGCAATTAGACACCAGAATCAACGGCCCGGACTCCGGAATACGTTTTTCTTCCTCCGGAAAATTCCACAATTGTATATGACGTAGATTGAGCATGCTGAAGATTAAAATGGAGTCTGAATTAGAACCACGGGTGTTTTACTTTATCTTCAATAGAGCTAATTCTCTCTCCTGATTTTTTATGGTTGCAATGATGCTTTTTAAGGATTCCAGCCAATTCTCAGAGGTATGTAAATCTGGTAAAGCAGGATTGGAATGAAGCCACGAAACAACTTTCCTTTCGTCTAATTTGGAAATCACTTTTACACCCAACTGCTGCAGGGCGGCTGCATTGCAGGCTTGCTCATATTGCCGAGCTATAGGGACAATAAGTAGTTTCTTTTTCAAATACAAGGCTTCGGCCGGACCTTCAAAACCAGCCGACATAACACAACTTTTACATTTCAAAAGAGCTTCGGTAAAACGTTCACCGTTGATAGGATGCCAATGGATGTTTCCTTCAACAACTTCGTCGTGAATGCTTGGATGAAATACATCCCACTGTTCGCTCGAAATTTTCGATAAAGCAGCATAGATATGCTTCGGTCCATAAGCGGGAAGGTAAACCAAGTTTCGGCTGCCATTTTCAACTTGTCCCTGCAAGATTTCTTTCCGCAAAACGGGCAACTCAATGTTTTTATCGTAAGACCGAAAGTGAAAACCAAGTGCATGCGTGGTAGGCGCATAACGCTTGAGCACATTTTCCCCCGCCCACGACCTACCTAATGGCCGTGGTGATTTTGCCGATAAAAAAGCCGCTTGATGTCCCAAACCAACACAATCTTTCCCATTTACCCAAGCAGCCCACGCACTTACGGGTTCAAAGTCGCTGATAATCAAATCGTACTTCAAAACCGGAAAATCCCATACGTCTTTCACAAAAGTCTTCCACGAATTTTGCCTCCACGTTTTAGCATAGTCAACACCTCCTAATGAATTGTAAAACAGAGAAACACCTCCAAATCGGTGATCGATATGGAATGGTAGATCCAAATCTGAGGCCGTACCTGATAACAAAATATCAACCTCCCCAAGCTTACGTAATTGAGGCACAACTTCCTTAGCCCTCGCGATATGACCATTTCCAGTTCCTTGTATGCCGTATAGTATTTGCATAATTCCTATTTAGTTGAATTTATGGCTTACTGAATATTCAGTTTCACCGCTGGTACATCCTGAAGAACTTCCGCTGTTTTATCCTCACTCACCGAGTGCTGATAGAGCGACCATTTGCCATTTTGATTTTCTAAGGCGGTTAAATTTTCCACCCAATCACCCGAATTGAGATACACACAGGCACCGTTTTTTCGAGCAACTATGCGCATTTGCGGCTGATGAATATGTCCGCAAACTACATAGTCATACCCTTGCTCAATGGCGAGTTCGGCAGCCACATTTTCAAAATCAACGATGTACTTCACGGCAGATTTTACTCCCTGTTTAATGGCCTTGGAAAGGGAATATGGCGGTCTGCCCAAAAGAGAAAGAATTCTATTAGTAAATCTATTGAGGAGAATGAGCATATCGTAGCCCCAGCCGCCAAGCTTAGCCAACCATTTTGCATTTTGAATGGATGCATCGAAAATATCGCCGTGGAAAAACCAAGCCGTTTTATTGCCAATTTTTAAAATCAATTTATCGGCTAAAATGAGATTTCCCAATTCAAAATCAGAAAACTTTCTCAACAATTCATCATGATTACCCGTGAGATAGTACACCTTACTACCCGAGGCAGCAATAGCCATGATTCGCTTGAGTACGTTCATGTGATTCGACGGAAAAAATCGCTTTCGAAACTGCCAAATATCGATGATATCCCCGTTAAGTATAAGAATGTCAGGATCTATAGAATTCAGATATGTATAGAGCTCTTGAGCGTGACAGCCAAATGTTCCCAAGTGTACATCCGAAACAACAGCAATGTCAACCTTTCGTCTGATAATTTGCCCCATGAAAAAATGAGTTTGATGATTGCTCTAAATCAAATACTAAATTGCCAAAATTTTTTTAGCAATTATCAAAAGCAAAAATCAAACTAATTGATAAATATTACTTTACCCTGATGTTATTATTTGGATAACGTTTCGGTTATTTATATGATGTCTGTCATTAAAGACTCCACCACATCCCTCACCATATCATATTCAAACCCGCGACTAAACAAAAACCCGATGGTCTTTTGTTTTTTAGTAAACGCATTCTTTTCTTTATCGGAAAGCGTCATGATCTTCCATTCGGCAAGGCGTTCGATTTGTGCGTGATATTCTTCCTCATCGATGCTGTCTAAGGCCAAAATAATGCATTGATCGGAAACCTTGCGTTGGCGAAGTTTTTCCCGGATTTTAATTTTCCCCCACCCCTTTTGTCTAAACTTTCCTATGGCAAATTGCTCGGCAAAGCGCAACTCATTTACATAATCATTTTCTATAAGCTCCACCATCAACATATCAACTACAAGCGGTATGAGCCCCATACCTTGCAGCTTTTCTTGCACCTCCGCCTGAGAGCGCTCCTGGTAAGTACAGTACCGCTGAATGGCCTTTTTTGCTTCTTGTATATCGTACTTCTTGTAGTCCATTTTACTATTGGCGAATTTCAGGGTGAAAGGTAAAAAAAATATTGATAGTTACAATGCTTTTTTACAACTTTCAAAACAGTTTGCAAGCAAGCATAAACAAGTAGTACTTTAGCAGCTAAAATTTTTGACTATGCGCTTACCCATTATCCCTCTTTCCGTGCTGGCTATTGTAGCTTGTACGCCAGATGTTGAAAAGCTTTCATCCTTTGATGGAGAATACCCTGAAACCCGCGTCGATGAAGCTGTTGACACCTTTTTCGGCACAACAGTAGCCGACCCCTTCCGTTGGTTGGAAGATGATTTGAGTGAGGAAACGGCCGACTGGGTGCGTCGCCAAAACGAATTTACTTTCGCCTATTTAGACCAAATTCCTTATCGGGCACAATTGCGTACGCGCATCAAAGAATTATTTGATTACGAAAAAATCACCGCTCCATTTAAGCGGGGAAAAAACACCTATTTTTTCCGCAACGACGGATTGCAAAACCAAAGCGTACTCTACCGTGAATTGGAAAATGGAGAATCTGAAGTGTTTCTCGACCCCAACACTTTTTCAGAAGGCGGAACAACCTCTCTCGCGGGCTTACACTTCTCGCCCTGTGGCAGCCTACTCGCCTACCAAATTTCCGAAGGGGGTTCAGACTGGCGTAAGGTTATCGTGATAGATATAGAAACCAAAGAACTGGTGGAAGACACCATCACGGGAATTAAGTTTAGCAACATCGCCTGGAAGGGTAAAGAAGGCTTCTACTACTCTACTTACGATAAGGTGGAGGGCAGCGAACTTTCTGCAAAGACCGAAAATCACCGCTTGTATTTTCATACATTAAACACTCCTCGCGACCAAGACCGCGAAGTATTTAGCGGTCCCGATGGCCCTCGTCGTTACGTGAGTGGCTCGGTAAGCGAAGACCAGCGCTTTTTGATTATTACCGCCTCGGTTTCTACCAGCGGAAATGAACTCTACATCAAAGATTTAAGCAAAGGGATCGACGCGCCAATCGTTCCGTTGGTACAGAATTTCGACAATACGCACGGAGTGGTTCACGTGGAAAATGAAATGCTGTACATCATTACCAACTTAGACGCTCCGAATCGCAAGCTCGTGAAAGCGCCGGCAAATCAAGCTACACCGGATAATTGGGAGGTGGTTATTCCCGAAAGTGAAATGCCACTTAGCGTGAGTTCCGGTGCGGGCAAACTCTTTGTTTCCTACTTAAAAGACGCCACTTCGCAGGTGTTTCAGTACGATTTAGAAAGCGGAAAGCAGTGGGAAGTTGAGCTCCCCGGCGTGGGATCTGCCGGAGGGTTTGGTGGTAAGTGGGGCGATGAACACATTTATTATACCTTTACCAATTACGTATATCCATCCACCATTTTCAAGTACGATCCCAATTCCGGTGAATCGAGTCTTTACCGCAAGTCGGAAGTGTTATTTGACCCCGAAGCGTTTGAAAGCAAGCAGGTATTTTACGAAAGTAAAGACGGTACGCGCGTACCCATGATTATCACCCACAAGAAGGGTTTGCAACTCGACGGCAACAATCCTACAATGTTGTACGGTTACGGCGGGTTTAATATTAGTCTTACACCCTCGTTCAACACCTCCATTATTCCGTGGTTGGAGCAGGGCGGTATTTACGTTGTTGCCAATTTACGTGGCGGTGGCGAGTACGGTAGAGCTTGGCACGATGCAGGTACGAAGATGCAGAAGCAAAATGTATTTGACGATTTCATTGCCGCCGCCGAATACCTCATCAATGAAAATTACACCAATCCAAAGCGATTGGCCATCAGTGGTGGCAGCAACGGCGGACTCCTTGTGGGTGCGTGTATGACGCAGCGTCCCGATCTCTTCGCTGTGGCGTTGCCTGCGGTAGGGGTGCTCGATATGTTGCGTTACCACACCTTCACGGCGGGAGCTGGCTGGGCTTACGATTATGGCACGGCGGAAGATTCCGAAGAAATGTTCAAGTACTTATTGGGATATTCGCCGTACCACAATTTACATACGGGGAAAAACTATCCCGCCACGATGGTTACCACCGCCGATCACGACGACCGTGTAGTGCCAGCGCACTCCTTTAAGTTTGCCGCTCGCTTGCAAAGCGTAAACGACGGCCCTAACCCCACCCTCATCCGCATCGATGTGGACGCAGGTCACGGCGCCGGCAAGCCCACTTCCATGATTATTGATGAGCAAGCAGATAAGTTTGCCTTTACGTTGTGGAATATGGGGGTTACTACGCTTCGCTGATGCATGGCGCTTCTCGTTTGAATACCTAAGAGTTTATACATCACATTGAACTTGCATAAAATAATCGTTTCCATGTAAAGAATTTTTGTATATTTGCTATTGAATAATATTCATAATATAGGCATTCAATAATAAAAAACATTCATTTTTGAATGCATAGTAATTCTGCAAAAACATGGATACATTCTCTCATGTAGCTTCTTCCTTTTGGTTTGATAACGGGAAACTAACGCTTGATTTGCTACAAACCACCACATGGTACAGCACCATGTATCAATTGGCTTTTTTTATAGCCTTATGCATATTCATTTACGAGGGGATTCGACGAAAGTATCCGGTAGGTTCATGGATGATTATTACCGCGAGCGCGTCTTTTTTTATCGTTTTTGGGAGTAAAATAGGAACCTATTCACTAGACGACTGGCGTTTGTTTTTTCAATCAGGCGTTTTGGAATCCACCGGTAAAAAGACATCGCTGGGTGCCGCACTTCTCATTTTCCCTGGTCTTTGGCTAATCAGGCGCATCATTCGCTTTAAAGCTTCCATTTGGGTGGCCTTTGCTTTTTTTGCTCCCGCCATGATGTTCGTACAACGCATGGGGTGCATGTTGGCGGGGTGTTGCTATGGCAAACCAACGGAGGCGATAACAGGGGTGCGTTACTTTGGTCCTAGTGTGCTGCGCGATCAGCAAATCAAACACGAGTACATCCCATACAACCAATTCACTACCGAGGCCGTTCACAATGTACCTCTGTATTATATGGTCGTTGCCGCCTTCACCATTGGACTATTATTTTTCTTGCGAAATCGAGTGAAAAACGGCCGGCAACTTTTGATAGTATCCGCGTCATCCATGCTCATTGGAAGGTTTGTTATAGATTTTTTCCGAGACGTACACGCCCACAACATTCAGCAACACTTGGTACACGGATTAAAGCCGCATCAGTGGATCATGATGCTGGTTTTAATCATCCTTGTTGTACTTTTTAAACAGTTTAATAAAAAAGTAGATAATCAAAAACCGCTTCCTGTCTATCCCCGGAGAAATTTGACGGTCCTTCTACTACTGTCGCTTGCTACCTTACTGCTAAAAGATTGGTTTACGAACTACGAAAAAGTGGTTTTATACGCGCAAATGCTTGTCGCTATCGTTGCAAACCTCAAAACCATTTGGGAAGAGGAACGACAGTTTAAACCATTGGTCGTTCCGCTAACTTTTGTTTTGGCAACAGCAGTGCTCATCGCACAAAATGCCGAAGACAGCAACAAGGTCGTGCCGAAAGGAAAAACCTATTTTAATAGCACCATTACCCAAAATAGATTGCATAATACAACATACCCCTGTTCGAGAATTGAACAAGGCTGTGTAGGTGAGAATTGTGTTTTATCGGATACAGCTCGACCCCACGGACCAAACTACAACAGTTTACAATTAGGTATAGAGCACGAATTTGCCCCCAACAAAAAAGGGCTTTACGCCACCTTAGGAATGGATTTAGCTTTCGAACGCTTTGGTAATGCTGATGAAGCGTACAATCCACTATACTTTCACGTATCGCCATACGTTACCTTCCGAGGTCCAATTTTAGGGGCTTCACTGGGTATCCGTACCGGTCAGATGTTTAGTACGGCTCCCCTCAGACCTTTTGAACTCCAACGAAATAGTGTTTTCTATATTCTCCCAAGGTTTGCGTATTGGATTGGGAGTGATAATCATTTTTTTAAGTTCCACACAGGCTTTTTGGATGATTACATGCCCAATGGCATCATGCCTTCAATTGCTTCAACCCGAATGTCTTTTCGTATTTCGGACAACGATATGCGCATGATTCGTGCCGGGGTAGTAGCGGCCGGCGGTGATGTTGCAAACAGACAGGGCTCGACCTACCTTGGTTTGTATTCCAAAATACACCTAAAAAATAACAACACTACGCTAATGCCAGGTTTTGGATTAACCGTATTTGAAGAAGAAAATATGCCAGTACGTGTCTTACCACAGTTTTCCTTGCAATTGCGTACCGAGATTTTTCGATAGTAGTATTTGTAATGTCATTTTGCAGCATCGAACTTTTTGACCTTCGCGGTAATTTGGTAAAACAGGTTTATTCCGGGCTTTCCGAAAGCAGCAATCTTGAAATCCGTGTTGACCTGAGTAATCTTTCCGCCGGAAGTTATTTCTATCGAGTACATACGGAAGCCGGGGTGAGCCAAAAGAAAGTGGTGGTGTATTGATGGGGGATTTGTGACTCCCTAATGAACCTTTGTGTAACAATTCAAAAGTGTGAGATGGAAATACACGAATGCACATTGCTTCGCAATTGTTAACACGAATCGTTACTAGTAAAACGTGACTTTAAATGTGGTAACCGCTGATTTTTCTAGAACCACGAAAAACACGAAAAACACGAAAAAATTTACTCAGACTCAACTTTTCCTGTTAGGTTCACACGCTGCACCCGTAGCAAACCAACATTTTCGTGCCTTTCGTGCCTTTCGTGGTAAAATATAAGATACAACTTCTGCAAACCAACATTTTCGTGCCTTTCGTGCCTTTCGTGGTAAAATATAAGTTACAACTTCTGCAAACCAACATTTTCGTGCCTTTCGTGGTAAAACTTACTCCATCATGTTTTCGGTGATTTAAAACCCATCATGAGGAGTATGATCTTCAACGCGCACCAGTAAAGAAAATAGGTGTATTTGATCTCTAAGCCGTACTTTTACGTGCCCAAAAAAAACTTCATCAAAATGAATGGAAACGGAATTCGCCTATTGATTCAACGTGTGAAATCAGCGCGGGTGGAAGTTGGCGGAGCGGTTGTTGGTCAAATTGGCGGTGGTCTGCTGGTATTTGTCGGCATTGGCAACGAAGTGGAGCAAAAAGACTTGGATGCTATGGTGCATAAGTTGTGCGGATTGCGCATCTTGTCTGACGAGAATGGAAAAATGAATTTGTCTCTGGAAGATACCGGCGGAGAAGTATTGCTGGTAAGTCAGTTCACGCTCTTCGCCTCTACCAAAAAGGGCTTCCGACCTTCGTTTACGCACGCCGCCAAACCGGAAGCCGGAGAGCATTGGTACGAGCAATTTTGCCAAGCGGTGGAGTTGAAGCTGGGTAAAGAAAAAGTTCATCAGGGTATGTTTGGCGCCATGATGGACGTACACCTAATCAACGACGGCCCCGTAACGATATGGATGGATTCTCGAGGCGGGTAAATGCTTCATAGTTTAGACGCGAAGTTTTTGATTTGTGGCTCAAAATATATTAATGGCATTTAGGTTGTATTATAAAAACAAAGTCAATCTTTATGAATCTTCGAATAATATTATCGTTCGCTCTCGTTAGTACACTACTAATGTCAGCATCAAACAAGCTCCATCGCGATGTGCCTATCCGCAGCGATGTAAGCTTTGTGGAAGGTGAGGTCATGGAGTATTACGTAGCCTACGGAATGGTAAAAGCCGGAGAAGCCAAGCTGACCATCAAGCCTTCAAAGAAAATCCCCGGACAAATGCATATTATTGGCACCGGAACCAGTTACTCCTTCTTCGATGTGTTTTTCAAAGTACGTGACACCTACGAAACCTACTTCGACCCCGTGCGCAAAATCCCCACAGAATTTGTTCGCGACATCAATGAAGGAGGTTATTCCAAACAACAACATTACGTTTTCGATCATCAGATTCAAACTGTTTTTGACCTAAAGAAAAACAAAGAATACCAGATGGATCACGAACGTACACAAGATATTCTCTCCGCGTTTTATTACGCCCGTCTTCTCGACACCCGCGATTTACGCGTTGGCGACCGCTTGTACATCCCCACCTTTCTCGATGAAGAAATGTTTCGTTTTTACCTGGAATTTAAAGGTCGTGAAGTGTTGAGCACACGTCACGGAAAAATCAAAACGCTAAAGTTCATGCCTGTGGTACAAAAGGGTAGAGTTTTTCAAAATGAAGAAACCATGACCATCTGGGTTACCGATGATGAGAATCACATGCCGGTGCTTTTGAAAAGCAAGTTAAGAGTTGGTGCGGTAAAATTGGAATTAAAAGATTTCAAGAATTTGAAGACTCCACCAAAATTCTTCTAGTTTTCGCGCCATTCGCATTTTCCTGCGTACTTTTACCGCGCAAACCCCACCGTAGAATGAACCAAGAACTTGTAGAGCGCATTGAGGCGCTTGAAAAAAAATACCAAGCCAGCGGCCAGGATTTATTAGCCTTTTTAGACGGCCTGCTTCACGCAAATTACATCACCTATTGGGATTATATTCATCTCGATACCCTTCTGAGTCTGCAAAAACCCCGAACCGATATCCCTGATGAGGAAATCTTCATCATGTATCACCAAATTACCGAGCTGTATTTCAAACTTTCACTTCACGAAATTAGACAAATCCAAGCTTGGAAAGAGGACATTCCGGTGGACACATTTTTAGAGAAAATTCATCGCATCAATCGCTATTTTCACGCTCTCACCACTTCCTTTGGGGTGATGGAAAAAGGAATGGACAGAGAGCAATTTCTGCAATTCCGTCTCGCTCTTATTCCGGCAAGCGGTTTTCAATCGGGTCAATACCGTCAAATAGAAATTGGCTGTACTGACCTTATTTATTTGGTAGAAGCCGATAAACGCGAGGAGCTTTCTGATGCTTCCATCCGCGAAAAGCTCAACAATATTTACTGGCGAAATGGAGCCACCATTGCCGAAACCGGCGAGAAAACACTCACGCTCAAGCAATTTGAGCAGAAGTACGACAAGCTGTTTTTTGAAGAAGCAGAAATGGCGGAGTCTTGTAATATTTGGCAGCAGTATCTGCGCTGCAATGCTCAGGGCGAAACGAAGGAAAAATTGGTACAAGCCCTGCGGTTGTTGGATATTAATGTCAACGTAAATTGGCCATTACAACATTACAAAACCGCCGTAGCCTATCTTGCTCGTCGCTCGGAAGACGTCGCGGCAACCGGCGGCACCAATTGGCAGAAATATTTACCTCCCCGTTTTCAAAAACGTATTTTCTATCCCGAACTCTGGAGCAATCAAGAAAAAGAAGAATGGGGCAAGCAGTGGGTAGAAACCACCTTGGAAGAGCTGAAGTAAGTCTATGGAGAAGAAGAAGTACCGCATTTCACCGAGGATTATTCTCGGCGTTGTAGCATTTGCCCTGCTCGGAATATCAGCCCTGTATTTTTTGATCAATACGTCGAAAACGGCTACGCACCAAAGACCAACACAGGATGTTCTCGATGAAGCTGAACTGGCCTTACCCGAACCCTTTTTCAGGATGGGCTTTGACACCTTGGAATACCGCTTTGTAGAGTCGATATTGGAGCAAGGACAAACTTTGGGAAGCATTCTTCTGAAAAATGGTTTTACCCACCAGGATGTTTACCAAGTAGTACAAGCATCGGAAGGCATATTTGACCCTCGACACGTGCGCCCCGGGGAAGTATATCACACGCTTTTTCACCGCAACGACACCAGTGAAAAACCGCACTTTATGCTTTACGAAAAGAGTCCGCTTGTTTACTACAAATTTGATTTCCAAGACTCTGTAAAAGTAAGCCGAATAGAAAAGGAAACCACCATGCGCATTGATACAGCGGTGGCCATTGTAGAGTCATCGCTTTATGAGGCGCTTCAAAAGCAGGGCGTTCCGGTGCAAGTGATTATGAGTATGGCCGACCTATACGGTTGGTCGATTGATTTTTTCCGTATTCAAAAAGGCGATTGGATTAAGCTCTTGTACGAGGTGAAATTGGTTGACGACAGCATACCGGTATCCTACGGAAGAATACCGGCAGCTCAGTTTTTTCATGGTGGAAAAAATTGGAATGCCTTCTGGTTTATTTCTGAAGATGGGGAATACAGTGGGTATTTCGATGAAAAAGGTGATGCTATGAGAAAGGCGTTTTTGAAAGCTCCGCTGGATTTTTTCCGCATAAGCAGTAGATATAACCCCAAGCGATTTCATCCGGTTTTGAAAAAAATGAAGCCCCATTTAGGTACCGACTACGCTGCTCCTACGGGCACGCCCATTCGTACCACGGCAGATGGTGTAATTGAAAAAATGGGCTATACCAGCGGCAACGGAAATTATGTAAAAGTGAGACACAATAGTGTGTACAGCACGCAATATTTGCACATGAGCCGTTTTGCGGCGGGCATGAAGCAAGGTCGAGCGGTACAACAAGGCGAGGTGATTGGCTACGTGGGAAGTACAGGATTGGCTACGGGGCCACACGTTTGTTATCGTTTTTGGAAAAATGGCGTGCAGGTAGATCCACTTCGTGAAGAGCTCCCAACGGCTGAACCCATTGATGAAAAATATAAAGAAAACTTTCAGAAGAAAATTGATGTTTTACTCAGAGTATTAGATGAATTATCTTTACCCGAAATTATATAAACATGGCTGACCTGTTACACCATATCATCTATCGTGCGGAAGACGCAAATGCGCCGTGGCTGGTTTTTGTGCACGGGGCGGGAGGCAGCAGCACCGTTTGGTTTAAACAATTACGGGCATTTCGTGATAAGGACTACAACATTCTTTTGATTGATCTTCGTGGGCATGGTGGCAGTGTATTTTTCAGCGATTGGATGAGCAAGAAGCCTCATGAATTTGCTGAGATTTGTGCCGATGTTGTGGAAGTATTAAAGCACCACAATCTACCACCCGCTCACATGGTGGGGATTTCATTGGGCACCTTAGTTATTCGGAAAATTGCCGAAGATTATCCCGAGAGAGTGGCTTCGTTAATAATGGGTGGAGCAATAGTAAAGTTCAATACCCGATCGCGACTTTTAGTTTGGTTGGTACACCGCATCAAGCGACTGCTACCATTCATTTGGATTTACAAGATTTACGCCTACATATTGATGCCAAAAAAGCGTCATCGCAAATCGAGGAATCTTTTTATTCGTCAGGCAAAAAAGCTCTACCACACGGAATTTTTACGTTGGATTACCATCACTAAGCAGCTCAACCCGTTGATGAAATTTTTCCGAGAAAACACCACCAAACACCCCGTACTTTACGTGATGGGCGATGAAGACTACATGTTTCTTCCGGCGGTAAAACTCGTAGCCTCACGACACGAGAACGCCCGCTTGGTAGTGGTTCCCGACAGTGGACACGTGGTAAACGTTGATCAACCGCGTCAGTTCAATCGGGTGTTGCATACATTTGTTAGGGGTATTGTGGGGCGCGGGAAATAGGTTAGCATAAGCGCCCAAGAGCTCTATACGCTAAAGTCACTTGATGAGTTGAAAGCTATGGTAGTGAGTTGGAAGCAAGTGTAAAGCTTTATAATGTGATGCTCTGAGCTCACTGCGTCTCCTGACAAGTCTTGTACTTGACAAATCTTGCGGTGAAAAAAAATAGCTTCCTTAAAATGCGCATCGTTGTATTACTTTATAAAAGTCTTGGAATCGTGGTTTTTCATGACATGTAAATTTTCAAAGGTATTCAAGAGCACTTCGTGGTTTTTCATGTCTCGTTATTTTGCAAAGGTATTCAAGAGCGCTTCGCGGTTTTTCATGACATGTAAATTTTCAAAGGTATTCAAGAGCGCTTCGCGGTTGTTGGGTATTCGAGGCAGGGGATGACTTGACCGCTATGATACGTTTTTCTCACTTCGTCCGAGTTAATTCAGGAGTTCTAAATTTGTTTCTGTCTGTTTCACAACCGCTTATTAAGAACGATTTCTCTATGCTACCTACACCTACATAAATGGTAGTCCAGCAGCCTTTTTCTGAACTGTCTATGTATTTATTCATTCCATAAACATTTTCGTTTTCGTCTTCAAATGTTCCTTCTGCTCCAAAATAGAATACGGGTTCAAGGTCTGCTGTCCCTTGTCTTTGATTCGTTTTTTGACCGTTGTTTTCTTCATAGTGGTTATACTCCAACGTTGAGTAGTTAATGCGTTTAACTGTCAGAACGTGTTTATTACCGTTCTCAATCTTTTGATAGTTAACCTGCTGATTTAACGGCAAGTCAGTAGGGATGATTATGCATCCAGCAGTGTCGTTGTTTATAATTATTGTGTCGTAAATGAGTGAAACCGTTTCGTAAATACTATGCCGCTCTTTAAATTCATTCAAGAAAGTACGCGAATATTTCGTTTCGTCTTTTATAAAAAACTTTGTCGACCTTGATGTATTAGGTTTATAGGGTGCAGATTCTTCTATTCCAAATGGATATTCTGCTGTTCGTCCTTGAATTTCCACAATGTACCACTCCGAGAAATTCATAAAAGACAGAATTCCGCTGAGGACTATTGTCAAAAAACTTAAGATGATATTTGTCGGTCTGTTCATTTTTATATCTGCGGTCTTTTTTCAAATAATCTACAACTACCAAACAATGAAAACTTCAAAGCGTTTTTTAAGGGGAAGTTTGGATGCGTCTTATGGGCAGGCTACTCATTAATCTCTATAAGTTTTGTTTTATAACTATCTATCATAGTCGAATCTTTGTAGTATTTTTCCCCGCCATTATACTTAATCAGATAACCATAATTTATTTTTCTTCGATGATTACGTACTTATAATTCCCTTTCAGTTCATTAACAGTCAACTTGTACCTGTACCAGCATAAACAAGTGCACACTTCATCATTCACTTGCTCAAACTTGAATGCTAACGTATCATTTTCAATTGAGTAGTCGCCTAAAAACTCTTGACAACACGCATCTATAAGCTTAAATTCAATAATAGTTGTTGTATCAGTAAAGGTTTGAGAGTCGAAATAGGCAATTGATCTTTCGTGAATGGTATCCTCAAGAGCATCGTCACACGGTCCGTTATTCACTAGTTGAAAATTCTTTTCTTCCATTTTACTCAGATAGAATTCCTTTTTGTTAAAGTCAGACGTTTTGGAGTTTTTTTTCTTGTCGTTATGTTCTCCGTCGGTGCAGGACGATAAAAGAAGTCCAACAGTAAATGATGTGAGTATTGTTCCGTTCATTTTATAATGCTTACTAGCTACCAAAAGAACGAAACTCTGGCGCCTTTATTCTGCCACTTCGTCTCATTCAGCTCGTCAAAGATACTCATTATCAAGCACTCCTGCAACCCAAACTATCTAGTGTCTGTCTAGAAAGTCTAATAGCTTTGTAATGCTCATCCAAAAACCATACATCCTTAATTGCCAAAAAACCAACATTGTTATTTTCTAGTTACTTTTTTTGAAGGAAATTATTAATTTCTAAATAGGACTCCCCACTAAAAAGTTTATTCCTCGTTGTGTTATTTGATATTCTTGGTTGGGATTGTTTGCCTGTTCTAAGGTATACTCAATTAATCCATTATCTTTTAACGGCTTGACATAATCATCTCGATATCTCTCTTTACTTTTATAGCCCAATGTTTCGGCTAACTCTTCTAAAGAAATGGGTAGAATGGTTAATAGTAAAGTACTTAATAATATACGTGCTCTCTTTTTGAGTAACCCCCCACTTTTTTCTTCCCAACTCCCCACTTTTTTTAGCTCCTCTGTTGATATGTGGTTGTTTATCAGGAATCTAAAATTAGTTAGCTCCCCACTTTTTTCTTCCCAACTCCCCACTAATTTCAGTGCTAATTCATCCCAATCTGATATTTCTTTTAAGCTTAAATCAAGTGGGAGCGACTTTAAACGTTCAATTTTATCAGTATTTAGTGATTCTTCCGGTAATTGGCTTAGTAACAAATAAAGTTCGTAGTTTTTGCCAACTTGAAAAATTACCATTGGTATAACACTTAAAAAAGGTTCATCTTCAATAAACATTGGATGCGCGCCACCTGTGTAACTATTCACAAACTTATTCATGTTTTTCACCCCTGAACCAATTTCATCTGCCCATGTTAGGATATTAAAAAATGCTCGAATATTTGGGTTTTTGGGTTCTGCACTAAAGGTCTCAAGGTCTAATGGACCTCTAAAACGCATTCTATTGGGATTTGTTGCTTCTACGCGGTCTTCATAAATAATTACTTCGGTGGGAGTTGCACTGTTGTATTCTCTGTGAATAATGATATTTCCAACCAATTCTCTAAAGATGAGTTCACGTAAATCTTTGCGCTCACCACTCGTGTCTTGATAGAATTTTTCCGACCACTTCTCTTTGATAAAAGCCAATGCTTGCAAATAGGAATCTATAAGATTAGTTTTTAGCAATAAGCGATCATCCCAACGGTCTACGTTTTTTCTTCTTTCCAGTATATCAATTCTATATGCAGGAAGAATGTTACCAATTACCTCATCTGTACCAAATATTAAAGCTGCAGCAAGCGTTAACCCTTCTTCTCCTGTTGTGAAATCTCGTCTGAGAAATCGAGCGTCTCTCAAAATGCGTTCGTTTGATGCTTCCAACCAAGGGTGATTGGCATTTACTAAGGCTAAGCGCGAACGAACTTTATCAAACAATGAGCTGTTCAAGTCCTCTATTCGTAAGTGAGGGAAAATTTGATTTTCAGTAAAAACATTTCGTTTTCGTGCATACATTTCAGAAATACGCCCTTCATCTGTAATTCTGAAATCACTGTCATTTTCTCGGTCATAAACTGTTGTGCCGTGCTTATGAACAAATGAACTGATTGGTACACGAATATAGAGTAGTTTACCATTTGAGTGTTCTAGCTCATTTACAGCCAAAGGAAAAGGAGGATTTACAACATCGGGATTATTTAATGCTGTTACAATATCTTGTTTAAGGTTCATTAAATTCTGTTCTCCAAGACCTAGAACCTCTCCATTATCCGCTACTCCTAACAGAATAACGCCTCCTTCACGATTTAGGAATGAAACTACTGTATCGTAAAACGAATCAGGAATACCGTTTTGGGCTTCTTTGAACTCGATACGGATGTTTTCACCTTGGGTTAATATACTATGTAATTCTTGTTGGGTCATTTTTTATATCGTTTCAATTTCTTTTTGTTACCGGAAAATAACGATGTTTGTTTTTTGGAAAATAACGATGTATGAAAAATGGAAAATAAGCATGCATGATTTTGAGTCAAATTTACAATCTAACATTTGTATTAATTACTAATACTGTGTCAGTTTGGGTAAAGGAAAAGAAACTGCTCTGTTTATTTTTCATTGTCTGCTTTGCGGTTCATTAAAAATGAAATGCAATCCAGCTTCTGAAGAATCCTTTGAAGAATTTCATTCCTTTAAAATACCCCCAAATATACCAAATTACACATATACCCCAAACAGTTTCAATTGGCCTTCACCAGCTTTCAGTTTGTCATAGAGTTCTTCAAACGCATCCGAGATGTATTTCAAGAAGATCAATCCCAGCACCACGTGCTTATACTCCGCCGCATCAATATTCTTCCGCAGCTTATCAGCGGTTTTCCAGAGTTGCTTTTCCAGGGTGTCTTCTGATGGGGATTTTTTGGGCATGGGGTGGGGTTTTTGGAGGTTCAAATATAGGGATGGGAGGGGGGATGGGATTAGAATGCTGTGGCGCAGCCTAAAATAGTTTTATCAACGAGGTTTTATTTATTTCGGTTGGCATTTTCATTTTATAAACGCCAACATCATCGTAATTATCAGCAACGGCATTTATTACCTTATTGGTAAATGTGTTTTCTGAATTAAAGCCAATAATTACGTTTCTTAATGCTTTTCTTTTATAATTCAATTTTCCTTTAACTTCCTTGACTAATCTAATTTCGTTTTCGTGACTCCAATTATTTGCTTTTCTAAAAAATATCATATCTGTGGCAGATTCTTCATCAAACGGCGAAAACTCTATTTTTTTTAGCTCATCCACATATTTAACAAGTCCTATACTGGAAAAAAAATCTTTATCAAAGTCGATGTTAAACTGTAAACAAAGACCTTTGTGGTTATTTGCATAATTAGCCCAAAGCGGAAGATTTAAGTAATGTGTTGAAAAACAAGCAATGCCAAATTGGAGAATAAAATCTTTTACTTTTTCTTTTGCAAATTCTTGAAACTTGATGTGATCATAATTAGCTTCAACAAATTCTTTGGCCTTTTTAACCGGAATACTTTTAAGTACTAAATTATATAGGTTTGAAACGTCTTTTGGTTTATTTGTTAAGTAAACAAGGCTTGGGCTAGCATCAAAAGGGTCATTTAATGACTCTCTATTTGGAAAAAATATATAGTTTTCAGCTATTTCTTCAATTGTTCTATCTGTATCTTTCCTAAATCTAAAAAGATATGGTCTTCCTGCTTTATTGATATCGTCATTCATTTTTTTTTAATAAGGTAGACTGAATCTCAATTATTCATATACTTAAAGTATTATTTCTTCTTTTGTGTTATGACTATTTTATAAACTCACGAATTACAGCAGCAATACTTTGCAAGTATTTATCAGGAATAGCACCACTTAATTGGTAACAATGTATAACTAATTTGGATTTATCTTCGTTAAAGTGTGTATCAAATCGGTATTCATTACCATTATATTGAACTATATGTTTGTACTCCCACTTTACTCCAAATATGGAGTTTATCTCCCAAACACCGTCTTTCCCAACATTTTGAATGTAATTTGAACACGCAAGGACAACAACATTGAAGTTTTTAATAAAGTCCGAAGTAAAAAAGGTCTGTTTTCTATTTTTTAAGCTTTCAGCGAAACCTTCTTTTTTTTGAGCTTCACTTGTCTGTTTAAACGGTGCTTCGCTCATTTCGGTTGTAAAAACATTGTTTTCAAAGATTTGACTATGTTTTTGTGTGTTCTCGAATATATAGTCATGAAGTTTTTGGTACTTACTCCATGTATGTCCTTCAGTAAAATCTTTAATTGAGTAATTAAATGTCGGCGCTTCGTTTTTTTTAATTTGTTCTTTCCAGAACTCAAGATTGTTTTTTATATTTTGATCTTTCCCGTCTTCTTGATTAGACCCTTCTTTTCCAACAAATAATATTTTCGCGTTTGGATTTCCACTTCCTATAAGACTTTTTGATTGAACGCATTGTGAGACTAAGTCCTTAAAATTATTGTTAAGCATGTTTAATGTTTTTTAGTTGAGAGTAAAGATGGCAGCCCCCCTAATTATCCGAAGGTTTTGAATTAACATTTGCAAATTTACAAAACGTTTTTCTATGTTTGCCAAGCCAAGTAATGATAGACTGTAATTCTTTAAGCCCTGGGTTATGTAAGTGCTTATATAGCTATTCTGTGATTTGTTATTTGATTTAACATCCGGTAAAGATGGTTCAATTAGACTGTTTAAACAAAATAATCAACCCATCATTTTACGAATCGCCGTAAATGTGCCCCGTACAGCTTGTCCCGATATGAAATGTCGGGATACGGTGGTGTGAGAGGCGTTCCCGACTAGCTTTCGCTAGTTGGGCCGTCTACTCGATTGGGTGCCGGCTTCATTCAGTATTTTATAGTTCTTTTCCCGTCTTTCCTCATTATCATCTATTCTACAATCCACTAAACGGATATTTTCAATATAGCCTTTTGGTAGTGAGTTTTCAATTGCTCCGTTTAGGACAAACTCTTTATACCAATCAAAAGGCAATAATTTATCATCAATAGATTTTTCATCAGCCACATATACAGTTGCTTCCATTGTAGAATTATTTTTTAAGACAACATCAATCGACTTTTCATTGTATCCCTTTCCAAGTCCCTCATATTTATCTAAGTTTGATTTGTCTTCATCATTTATTTCCCCAATTACTCCCCAAACTAAGTCTTCCTGATTTCCTGTATAAAAAATACTTGCTTTTCCTGACGTGTCTTTGCTCAGTTTGTGGAACTTTAAAGAATATCCCTTAACATATCCAATACTATAGAATTGATAGGATTCAATTCTGTCTTTTATTCTTGCCGCCAACATATTGGAACCGTAAGAAAATATCTTCATAGTTAACAAATTGTACTCATTTTGTCGATGCACTTTTCTCTTAATGCGTCATGTGCAACTTCATCTGTTCTTAATTTCTCTATGTAAGAGTTGAATTCATTTACCAATGCTTCATGGAATAGTCTTCTGTTCAAAATTATTCCTTCATCAGTATCTTTTGGATTTACTCGTTTTACCATTTCAGATTCTCTGAAATTTATCAACGTCTTTTTCTTTGTTTGAGCCTGATGTAACAATCCGTTTCTGATATGGTCATAAAAGATAAAGGATTTGTCATCATCAAAATGAGCATTAAAGAACTGACTTCGATTAAAGAAATCTCTAAATGATTCTCGATTTCTTCTTGGATATACCTGATTTGTGTCTTCTATTCCTAAATGAAATTGATTTAGCGTTTCAATCACCATACAGTCAATAGCAATAATTAGAAATCCACTGTACTCCCAAATCTCATCATCTAAGTGATTTTCAAGGGTTTCAATTTGAGCTAAATATCTACCATATATTCTATCTCTTACTATTATTGCTCCTTTCTCCCAATCAGTTGAATAACTTTTTGTGAGGTTTAGTGTATTCCAATCCGTATCGTAATAATTCGGTGATATTTTCATTCGTATTTTTTATTTTTCTGCTGGCACCCAACGGTCCTCGGCTATGGCTAGTGCGGGATTCCAAGGCACTTACTTGCCTGGTTAGCAGTTAGTTTATTTTGTGTAATTACTTTCATTTTAGCTCTTTAGCCCGCATTAGCTATAGCCGATGTTGTGCTTTCGTGCTTTTTATTTTCGGTCGTTTGTTGTATCCTTTTGTCGGCTCATTCGATTCAAACTTGAGGATAAACTCAATTTCCTTCTGATTAACTTCTTGTTGAGTGGCAGTTTCTGATTCCCATAAAATTTCCTTTCTGATCGTAAAGTCTCGTTTCTCTTCTCTTGTGAAGTCTTGATCGATTAAACGACTGTCCGCACTTCCAAAATAGTTAATATCATCGGTAATATCCTGACCTATATAAATCTTTCCGTTGGGATAGGTTATTTTATAGACCACTTTCAAACCCTAATCCAAGTTAATTTCAAACCCGTTACCAATTCTTGGAGTAAATGTCGGTACAAATTCAACTTGTTTGTCTGTCTTGCTTGAATCGTACACTACAGCAATTCCTTGAAACTTGTTTGGCAAGCTTGAGTCCATAATTTTTTCAGGGTCAATTGATCCACCAATCCCGATGATATATTTATGAGTTTGCTTGGTCATTTTAAACTTAACTTTCTTAGAATCTAGCATTTCTGATAGTTGCGAAAAATTTCTTACTGTCATTTGTGTTCGTGGTTTTGGTTTCGTGATTTTGTTTCATTACTGAATGCCCTATTCATAGTATTTGTCAATATCTTGATTGGTATCGGTGTCTAATGGATAGAAATCTTCTATAGGCGCTCGTTGTGCGAAATAATCTAAATGAGCCCGTTTCGTTTGGTCAAGAATTTTCTCCCAATCCCATTGATTCAATGATGCTGTTGTCTGGCTGTCATTTAACCAATCATTTGTTTCTTGAATATTAATTGATGTTCTGACAGCGTCAACTTGACTATTATCATTTCTTCGAATGGCTTTTGATATGATTTGAAGTGTGAAATTGTCGTGTGGAGGGATTTCAAGTTTACAGAAGTAGTTTCGTTCAAATTGTTCGATTGTCATCTTTCCTATTTTTGGTGGTTTCTAATTTATATTCCTATAGTTCTATTCTAACGTGATTTTTTTCAGCATGAAGCACAACGGTTACGTGTATGAGTAGTGGCGGAATACGGAGCACTTTCCTGTCAAGATACGATGAACTTGATGCGTGGTAGAACGCTTGAATACGCTATAACCCCCGCCATTACTTATACACGATGTTGGCATTTCGTTATTTTTTATTCTCTTGTTCTTTACGTCTTTTTTCTTGCTCCTGCTCTTTTTCAGTCAACGGAACATCCCTTAAAGGTGTATGTCGAATTTGACCATTAGGTAGCTTTTGCAAAATCATCCCATATTGGATTTTCCCCATTTGTCTATTCAAGTTAGTTGCAAGAAGCTGAACATAATCTATGTCTGGAGTTACATTTACCAAACTCAATAATTGTTGTCCAATTTTCGTAAACACAAGAACTTCAAGTTGATGTTGTGGTTTATTTGGCAATTTCTCTTGTATAATGCAGAAATTACCAACTGTAAATACGCTTTTGGAAGGTCGGTCTTTAGTTTCCATCATTTGAAATGCTAAATCATTAGCAGTTATAAGACCCAATTCTTCAAGTAATAAACGGTCAGAATAACTAAGACCATATTTTTCCTCAAATAATTTGTGCTTATTTAATGAAAGAATGAATGTCGTTCTAGAAGAAGTAACTGCTAGTTTGGCAAATTTCATAAAAATTGCAGCTTCATCTGTAGAAAGATTCCTTAGAATATCTAATGTCCTTAATGAATATGATTTAGGTTGCTTAATTTCTCCAGCAAGAATTCTAGCCCAAATCTCTTGCATTTCTTCATTTGAAATATCCTCCGCATAATTGAAAAATCTTGTTGTCCAATCTTCATCAACAGGTTCGTCCGACACATATGGTTCTGATTCTATATTTTCCGCAGCTTTCTGTGTTATATTCTCAATATTCTTCTGTCTTTTTTGTTCTTTGTATTCAACGCGTTGTTGAGTTCTTTCCTCTAAAGACAACTCCTGTCTAATTGACTCCCCATCAAGTGAAGTTAAACTTAGTTTTTCCTCTGAATAACCAATTTGTTTTAGATTTTCCTGATTACCTTTTATTGTCTCTGCAATAACTTTCAGTTCATAAGCTTTTGCATCTGCAGTCTTACGTATCAAGTAAGGTTTACTTAACGCTCCAATTCCTTGAGAAACAACCTCTATAAGTTTCTTAAGTGGTTCACTTAGTCCAGTTAAATCTTTTATTTCCATAATTAGTTATATTAAGTTCGGTTTCGGTCTTATAATGAATGCCAACGTGTTGCGTGTATGAGAAGTAGCGGATTAAAAGGCACTTCACTTTCAGTTTGGCACTG
>JBHYFA010000028.1:15882-30187 GCA_051859825.1 Schleiferiaceae bacterium | reverse complement strand
ACTTAATTTGGAACGCCAACCATCCTTTAGCCAACCGAGTGGTGGATGAAAGCGACGAGACCAAGCGCACCGAGATGATTCGCAACGCCAATGATTTGGCCATGTTGAGTCAGAATCTCTTGCGAGGCGAGGCGCTGGAGAAGTTTATTAAGCGATCGTTTGATAAGTTGTAAAAAAACAAAAAGAGAGGCGTAAATTATTGCGCCTCTCTTTTTTTAAATCAATTAATCGCTTCTTTGTGGCTCTGTGGCTCTTGCTTCTCAACTACGACTTCACCGAACACGTACGAATTCCCAAAATGGTATAAAGTGGGCAAAAACTCACTAGACTGGTAAGTACAAAAACTCCGGAGGCAATTAACAATACGAGTCCTAAGGTGCCGGTAATCGTTCCAGCGTAGTATAGGTAGGCAATTACTGCGGCAATGATGAAATGATGAGCCGAATGAGTTTATCGGCTTTTCCCATATTCTTGGTCATACTAATGGATTTTTAAGGGTTGAACAACGTAGCAAATGTAAAGGATAATTTCTTGCACTAGAAATAGATTTTAAGCATCACTACTAATCAATGCCAATCAATCCTTAATCCTTGCATAAAAGCATACCCGTAATCTATAAACAAGTAAGCGCTTGCTAGTCTAATGCCTATTGCAAATTCCCTCTCGATTTTTTATCTTTGCCGTTGAAATAGAAGATGTAGCATGAATATTCAATTCTCTAATCCGCAAACGGAAACACTCGAAGCCATTGAAGTTGATACCTCATACGGCTATAACATCGTGCTCTTTAATGATGACGTTAATACCTTCGACTGGGTAATCCACTGCCTAATGGAAATCTGCGAACACGATGCTATGCAGGCCGAACAATGCGCGTTTATAGTACACAATAATGGCAAATGTGAGGTGAAAAATGGCAGTTATGAAGATTTAGAACCGAGATGTAGTGCTTTGCTGGAGCGTGGTTTATCCGCGGAAATTCAATAATTTACGTTTCAAATAGGATTTGTTAGGTCTGTAGGAGTCAGCCTTGTGCTGACTCTCTCCCATCCCATTACGAAAAATGATTAACCACAAAAAATGCTTGGCTAATAATTCGACAAATACCACCATATTAGATTAAAACGCGAGGCAGCGCAAGACTACTCCCAACGCGCATCAAACCAAACTCCAGGAAATCCATCCTTCATGTTTTTTCAGCTCCTTAATTAAAAGACGATTGGGTGCTACTTTACGTTCAGAACGCAATTCAACTTTGTGTTTACCGCCTTGCAAAATAACCTCCACCGGCATGGAACCGGGCGATTCGTCTAATAATTTGGCTAAGGCATTGATTTTTTCAGAAGACAAGAAACTCGCGGAAACACCCAGTCTCAACTTCTTTGCGGTTTTTTCCAGTACCTGCGATAGTAAATCCATGCGGGTAAATTCTATCCTTGGATCGCCAATGGTGCCATCCATGCGGCGATAACCGGAGACAATGCGAATGGCAAAAATCACGAAATTACCTTCAAATAAATGGTTGCGATGCTTGACGTAATCGTCGCCAAACAAGCGGAACTCAAAGGCACCGCTGTGATCAAGTATGCTAAAAATTCCAAAGGGCTTGTTGTCACGCGAGCTGGTGCGATGACTCACCGCCTGAACCATGCCGGCCATAACCATTTCCTGACTGCTAACCTGACGATCAGAATCGGCCATTTTGGGCAGAAACTCGTTTAAATTACGGTCGAGAATGGAAACTTTATGGCGTACGTAAAGGTCAATCTCGGTTTGAAAATCGTCTAAAGGATGTGAGCTAATGTAGAGACCATTTACGTCTTTCTCCTTGTTTAACAATACCATCCTATTCCACTCGGGCACTTTAGGTATTTCGGGATACTGAATCTCTACCTCCTCCATAGCGCCAAACAAACTGGCCTGTGCATTTTGTTGGTCGTTTTGCAAGGCTTGTCCAAAACGAATGAGTCGTTCCAAAAAGATGCGCCCCTCCGCTTCTTCTACAAAATAGGCACTACGAGGGATACCAAAATCGTCAAAGCCCCCGGAAAGCGCAAGATTTTCCATGCTCTTTTTGTTGACCGACTTATGATCTACCCGCTTCATAAAGTCAAAAATATCGGAATAGGGGCCATTCTCTTCGCGCTCACGGATGATATTCTCCGCTGCACCTTCGCCTACTCCTTTGATTCCTGCTAAACCGAACACAATGCGCTTTTCTTTGTCCACGGTAAAATCAAGCTTACTGATATTCACTGATGGAACGCGCACCTCAATGCCAGCCGACTTACAAGCCTCCATGTACAAGCCCAAGGTTTTGATTTCCTTAAGGTTGTTAGACAGTACTGAAGCAAAGAAAGCCTCCGGATGATGGGCTTTTAAATAGGCTGTTTGGAAAGCTACGTAGGCGTAACAGGTTGAGTGCGATTTATTAAACGCATAAGCGGCAAACTTTTCCCAATCGCCCCAAATTTTTTCCAGAACCTCCTTGGGATGTCCCTTGGCGTGAGCCTGCTCAACAAACTTAGGCTTCATGGCATCCAAAACAGCTTTCTGCTTCTTACCCATTGCCTTACGAAGTACGTCGGCCTCGCCCTTGGTAAAATCGGCCAAATGCTGTGATAATAACATCACCTGCTCCTGATACACCGTAATACCGTAGGTTTCCTTGAGTACTCCTTCCATTTCCGGCAGGTCATACACGATTTCTTCTTCCCCGTGCTTCCTACGAATAAAGGAAGGGATATACTCCATCGGACCGGGACGATAGAGGGCATTCATGGCAATAAGATCTTCAAACACCGTCGGCTTTAACTCCCGTAGGTTATTGCGCATTCCACCGGATTCGTACTGAAATATCCCCATAGTTTCACCGCGCTGGAACAACTCGTAAGTTTTCGTATCATCGAGGGGCACGGTTTCTATATCAATGGTCTCACCCGTAAGCTCCGCCACTATTTCGATGGCTTTCTTGATGATGGATAAGGTGCGAAGTCCGAGGAAGTCCATCTTCAACAAACCGGCACTTTCCACCACTGAGTTGTCAAACTGCGTGTACCACAAATCACTATCCTTCGAGGCCGCCACGGGAATATGCTGACGAATATCGCTGGGGGTAATAATCACTCCACAGGCGTGAATACCTGTATTACGCACTGATCCCTCTAAGATAGCCGCTTGTTGCAGAACCTTGGATTCGGGAGAAGTTCCAGTGTAAAGTTGACGAAGAACCTGAGCATTTTCCCATTCTTCCGAACGAATTTTTTCTTTCAACTTGGACTCTTCTAAATTGAAAAGATTGGCCAATGAAAGGTTGTTGGGTACCATCTTCGAAAGTCGGTCGGTATCGCTCAGGGGAAGTTCCATTACCCTCCCGGCATCGCGGATGGCAGATTTCGCCGCCATTTTACCGTAGGTGATAATCTGCGCCACCTGATTCTCTCCGTACTTGTCGATGACGTACTGGATAACCTTTCCCCGTCCAAGGTCATCGAAATCAATATCGATATCCGGCAAGGACACCCGCTCTGGATTGAGAAAACGCTCAAAAAGCAGGTCGTACTTAATGGGGTCGATATTGGTGATACCGTTGCAGTACGCCACCACCGATCCGGCGGCAGAACCGCGTCCAGGGCCTACGGAAACCCCCATTTTTCGGGCTTCATTACAAAAATCTTGAACGATGAGGAAGTATCCGGGGTAGCCCGTATTGGCAATGGTTTCCAACTCAAAATCAAGTCTTTCACGGAGTTCATCGGTGATTTCTCCGTAGCGTTCTTTCGCACCTTCGTAAGTGAGATGACGGAGATAGGCATTTTCTCCGCGCTTGCCTCCATCTTCCGCATCGCGCTCGTCGATGAACTCTGCAGGAATATCGAAGGCGGGCAAGAGCACATCACGCGCTAGGGTGTATGACTCAATCTTATCATGCACCTCTTGAAGATTGATAATGGCTTCGGGAATATCGGCAAAGTTCTGCTTCATCTCCTCCTTAGAGCGGAAGTAAAACTGGTCGTTAGGAAATCCGAAACGAAATCCGCGACCACGACCGATTGGGGTACTTTGGGTTTGACCTTCCTTCACGCAAAGCAGGGCATCGTGGGCATTGGCATCTTTCTGTTCTAGGTAGTAACAGTCGTTGGCAGCCAAAACCTTCACATCGTACTGCTTGGCCAAGCGCAATAATACCGGATTCACGCGATCTTCTTCCGGCAAACCATGTCGCCCGATTTCCACGTAAAAATCATCGCCAAACTCCTGCTTCCACCACAAAAAAGCTTCTTCGGCCTTAGCTTCTCCTTCTTGGAGAATGAGTTGGGGAATTTCACCTTGTAATCCACCGGTGGTTACGATGATGTCCGATTTGTTTTCCAACAAAATTTGTCGATCAATGCGCGGTACGTAGTAAAAGCCTTCGAGATAACCGGCTGAAGAGAGTCGGGCTAGGTTGTGATACCCAGCCTTATTTTTCGCCAAAAAGACGATTTGGTATCCGTTATCTTTTTCCGAGTGATTCTTTCGATCGCGGCAAAGGAAAAGTTCGCAGCCCACCACCGCCTTGATAAACTTCGGCAGGTATTGCGGATCTTCTTCCTGCTTATTTTTCTCCGCTTTATTGTGTTTTTCAACTTCACTAATAAACTGAAAAGCACCCATCATGTTGCCGAGATCCGTCATTGTAATTGCCGGCATATTTTCTTCGGCGGCCTTTTTTACCAATTTGGGAATCTCGGTGGTGGATTGCAAAACTGAGTATTGGGTATGATTATGAACGTGGAAAAACGGAACGTCTTCCAGTTGTTGCAGATTGGCCTGACGGGCATCATCGCTAATACCGTTGGAGGTAGGCTTAAACAGTTCCGCACTTTTCTTTTTCAGATTGACGTGCGGTATGCCGTAGGTAGAAATGCGGTTGGGATTTGCTTCCGCAAAGCGCGCGAAATATCCCGGCTCAGCTTTAAAATCTTTTTCTTCAAAGCCCTCTTTGCGACGAATGAGTTCAAAGAAACACCTCGCAGTAGCTTCTACGTCGGCGGTAGCGTTGTGGGCTTCCGAAAAAGGAACATCAAAGAGGAATTGATGGAGTTCGGTGAGGTTGGGCAACTTAAATCGTCCGCCTTTTCCTCCGGGCATTTGCAGCAGATTGGCGGTGACTTCCGTACAGGTGTCGAGCACGGGCTTTTTGGTAAGCACTTCCGCGTCCAAACCGAGCCGGATCATTTCCGCCCCTACCACCATGATATCGAAGTTGAGGTTTTGACCTACGGCAAATTTCGCCTCCTGCAAATCCTCCAGAAAGTGCTTCATTACTTCGGCCACGGGCACACCTTCCTTTTCAGCTAAGGCGGTGGATATTCCGTGCACCACTTCGGCATCATAAGGAATATCGTAGCCGTCGGGTTTTACCAGATAATCGTGATGGGCAATGAGCTGTCCAAGTTCATCGTGCGTTTGCCAAGCAATTTGCACCATGCGTGGCCAATTGTCAACATTGCTTAAAGGGGCATTCCAATCTTTGGGTAAACCGGTGGTTTCGGTATCAAAAACGATATACATACTCTGACGCTCAAAAGGATGATGAAAAATGAAAAAACACTTTTTCGAGCGATAAAGGTACTTCGATTTTTAGGCTAAAGAAAGAAGAAGTTTTCCACAATTAGAAATTGAGGCACTCACTAGGTGCCCATCAAAAAAAATCTGTCTTTAAAACGAGTATTATACTCTACCACTAAGCCCTCTTAAAGAACGACCTTACAAATTCTTTAGGTTCAAAAATTTGGAGGTGATCAGCTTGTTCGCCAACTCCGATATACTTAACCGGTATTTGAAACTGGTCGCTTACTCCAATGACAACACCTCCTTTGGCGGTACCATCGAGTTTGGTGACTGCGAGGGAACTTACTTCGGTGGCGGCAATAAAGTTTTTTGCCTGTTCAAAAGCATTTTGACCGGTGCTAGCGTCGATGACCAGCATGGTTTCGTGAGGGGCATCGGGTAGCAGTTTTGACATCACTCTACGAACTTTAGATAGTTCGTTCATGAGATTTACTTTGTTGTGCAAGCGACCGGCTGTATCGATGAGCACCACGTCTGCATTTTGAGAAATGGCTGATTGAAGGGTATCATAAGCTACGGAAGCTGGGTCACTACCCATAGCTTGTTTGATAACGGGAACTCCTACGCGTTTTCCCCATATTTCTATTTGCTCTACCGCAGCGGCACGGAAGGTATCGCCGGCTCCAATTACTACATTTTTTCCTTCTTTAGCAAAGCGGTTGGCGAGTTTACCAATGGTAGTTGTTTTCCCTACACCATTTACGCCCACCACCATAATCACGTAGGGTTTTGGTGCATTTTGCATGTAAACATCATTTGCGCCTTTTTGCTTATCAGACTCCAAAAGATGGGCAATTTCTTCTTCGAGAAAAGTATGAAGTTCGTCGATGCCAAAATATTTATCGTTTCGAACCCTTTCCTCAAGCTTTTCAATAATTTTTATCGTTGTGGAAACCCCCACATCGGAGGCAATGAGTACTTCCTCAATTTCGTCTAAAACAGAATCGTCGATGCTGCGTTTTCCCAAAACAGCTTTACCCAGACGATCAAAAAAACTAGAACGTGTCTTTTCAAGACCTTGATCCAGTGCTTCTTTTTCCTTTTTGCCAAAAATAGAACCTAGAATTCCCATAGAACGAAATTAATACTGTAAAAAAATCGGGTAAAGATAAAGAAAATGTACCGTGTACAAACAAAAAAAGCCACCCTCTCTTAAAAAGGTGGCTGTCAATGTTTAACCATTGATTGGATTATTTTTTCAAAAAGTCGTTGACCAAGTCTTTGGGCATTACTTTTTCTTCGAAGCTATATGCTTCAGCACCGTTCTTTTTTACCATTTTTACAACTTTGGTATAAACAACGCCACCTTCTTTTTTCAATGTTGCAACTACCTTCTTTGCCATAGCATTGGGGGTTTTAGGAGGTTAAAGTCGTTAGACTTACTTAATTTCTTTGTGAACAGTCATCTTCTTCAGGATGGGGTTGTATTTCTTCAACTCCATACGATCGGGTGTGTTCTTTTTGTTTTTGGTGGTGATATAACGAGAAGTACCAGGCATACCACTGTCTTTATGCTCTGTACATTCTAAGATCACCTGAATGCGATTACCTTTCTTTGCCATTGTGCATTAATTTACGAATCCCTTGGCTTTTGCCTCTTTCAAAACGCTTAGGATTCCGCGTTTGTTAATATTTTTTAGTCCGGAAGCAGAAACACGAAGGGTTACCCAACGATCTTCTTCTGGAATGTAAAAGCGCTTCTTAAACAAGTTTACGTTAAACCTGCGCTTATTTTTCTTGTTGGAGAAAGATACGTTGTTCCCAACCATGGCTTTCTTTCCAGTTACTTGACAAATTTTTGACATAGCGTTATGCTTTATATCGGATATGCGACTTTTTGAGGGGTGCAAAGAAACGAACTTTTTTTTATTCCAGCAAGGTTATTTTTTTTATTTTTTTTAGCCGTATAACGAAGCAATTGGACTTTCTAGACAGCTACTTACTTAGAGTTCACATATAAGATTCTAGTGGCTGCTCTAGAAAGTTCGAGAGCGAGGCTTGCGATAATTGAAAATCAAGGAGTTTACTGAAGTAAATGACTTGATTTTCAATTGAGCATAACGAAGCAATCGGACTTTCTATACAGCCACTAATATTTGTTTTTCGAGAAGCTGTAGAGCAGTACTTTTGCCCCAATGAAAACCAGTTTCTTCAGTCTCCTCCACACCGACACGCAATCACAGGCGCGTGCCGGCATCATTCGTACAGCGCACGGCGAGATACCTACTCCGATTTTTATGCCCGTGGGAACACTCGGCACCGTAAAAACTGTACCCCACCGCGATCTTGAAAATGAGGTGCAAGCCAAAATCATCTTGGGCAACACCTATCATTTAATGCTGCGTCCGGGCATGGAAGTGATGGAAAGCGCTGGTGGACTACACCGTTTTTCTGCTTGGAACAAGCCGCTTCTTACCGACTCGGGTGGATACCAAGTGTATTCCTTGGCAGCGAATCGGAAAATCCGGGAAGAAGGTGTCACTTTCCAGAGTCATATCGACGGATCCAGACATATGTTGAGTCCGGAAACCTCCATCGATATTCAGAGAAAAATTGGCGCCGATATCATTATGGCCTTCGATGAGTGTCCGCCCTACCCCTGTGAAAAGGAGTACGCCCGCAAGAGCATGCATCTCACCCACCGCTGGCTTAAGCGCAGCATCGACCATTGGCAAAAAGAGCCCGAAGCTTACGGCTACCCGCAGGAAATGTTCCCCATTGTTCAAGGCTCCGTTTTTGAGGATTTACGAAAAGAATCAGCGGAGTTTATTGCCGAGCAAAACTGTGCGGGAAACGCCATTGGAGGCTTGAGCGTGGGTGAACCCGCCGAATACATGTATTCTACTTGTGAATTGGTATGTGGTATTTTACCCACCGATAAACCGCGGTATCTCATGGGCGTAGGCACACCAGTGAATCTTTTGGAATGCATAAGTCTGGGCATCGACATGTTTGACTGTGTTATGCCCACACGCAACGGTCGTAACGGAATGCTATTTACCCAAAACGGCATCATCAACATCAAAAATCAGAAGTGGAAAAACGACCACAGTATGCTCGACCCTGACGGTGATTGCTTCGTGGACTCCCAATATTCTAAGGCTTACGTGCGCCATCTCTTCACCGCCAATGAATCCCTAGGCAAATACATCGCTTCCTTGCATAACCTTCGCTTTTATCTTTGGCTGATGGAAAAAGCGAGAGAACACATCCTTGTGGGCGATTTTGCCTCATGGAAAAACATGATGATTCCTCGTTTGCAAACCCGCCTGTAATGCTCAAAAAAATCGATCGATATATTTTAGGTAAATTCGTCGGCACCTTCATTTTGGTGCTGATGATTATCATGTCGATCGCGGTGGTTTTTGACGTGGCGGAGAGTTTGGAAGACTTTATCAAGAACGATGTCCCACTCAAAGCCATCGTTTTTGATTTCTACCTAAACTTCGTGCTCTATTACGGCAACCTGTTTAGCTCGATGATTGTCTTCATCTCCACCATTTTGTTTACCTCACAAATGGCTAACCGCACGGAAATTGTAGCCATTCTCACAGGAGGAGTGAGCTTCAACCGCTTTTTACTCCCCTACTTCATTGGGGCAACCATCGTTTCTACGGGAAGCTACTTCCTCAACCATTACCTCATTCCAACTACCAATGAAGTGCGCAATGATTTTGAAGCTCGTTACTTCCAAACCGCTACGAGATCGAGTTTTCAGAATATCCATCGCCAAGTACGTCCGGGAGAATTGGTCTTTTTAGAAAACTTCAATTTCAACCGCAGCACAGGCTATCGCTTTACATTTGAGAAGTTTGAAA
The DNA here is from genome assembly GCA_051859825.1 of Schleiferiaceae bacterium. GTDB lineage: Bacteria > Bacteroidota > Bacteroidia > Flavobacteriales > Schleiferiaceae > CSBr16-58. The sequence continues at coordinate 20,753 of JBHYFA010000028.1, read as the reverse complement.
ATCAGCAGTTAAAAGTAAAAATCTCCGCCGACTTTATTCGTTACGACAGTTTAAATGATATGTGGACGCTCGATAATTACTTCATCCGGCACATTGAAGATTTGGGACAGGAGCGGCTAGAGCGAGGTCGAAAGCTCGACACCCTGATGCCTTTTAAGCCGGCAGATTTAGCTCCAGATATTTATGATGTAGAAACGATACCCACTCCGGAACTCAAGGAACTTATTCGTGCAGAACGAATTAGAGGTGCCGAAACCATCACTATCTTTCTCATCAATCACTACAGTAGAACTTCATGGCCCGCGGCTACCTATATATTGGTGTTGATTGCTGTGGCTTTAAGCTCGAGAAAAAAACGTGGTGGTCTAGGGTTGAATATCGCCTTGGGATTGGTGATATGTGTGATTTATATATTTTTCATGCAAATTTCGGTTACCTTCGCTACCAACGGAAACCTAGCTCCGTGGTTGGCTGTTTGGTTACCTAATATATGTTTCGGATTGTTTGCCATTTATCTCTACAGAATTGCTCCAAAGTAATACCTCCGCCCATCTCCGTTTACACCTAGTGGTGTTTGTTTGGGGATTTACCGCCATACTTGGCCGACTCATTTCGCTCGACGCCATTGCCCTCGTCTGGCACCGAATGCTCATTGCCGTGGCAGCCTTGCTAACCTATTTAATGATTCGGCGCCGACTACGTCCGTTGCCCCGTAAACAGAGTTTACCTATCATGGCAGCAGGTCTGGTAATCGCCCTACACTGGATTACTTTTTTTCACGCCATAAAAATCTCCAACGTTTCCATCACCCTAGCCGCAATGAGTACGGGAGCATTGTTTGCTTCCATTATTGAGCCCATTGCGTTTAAACGGAAGGTCGATTACACGGAGATCATTTTAGGATTGGTGGTCGTGCTAGGACTATACTTGATTTTCCGAGCAGAGACCTCTCATCTCGTCGGAATTCTTGTTGCCTTATTGAGCGCTTTTTTATCGGCGTTATTTTCGGTAATCAATGGGAAATTGGTGGAAAAATATGCGCCAGTTTCCATCACGACCTATGAACTTATTGGCGGGGTAATAGGAATCACCATTTTCCTCGTATTGAGTGGCCGAATGAACGAATCACTTTTTGCTTTGCAGCACTGCACAGAAGAAGGCTTTTGGAGTGTACTTGGCGGGTACTGCGATATTAGCATGCTCTTGGTTTTGGGAATTCTTGCTACCGCCTGGGCCTTCATTGAATCGGTAGATGTGATGCGATTTTTACGACCATATACTGTAGTGCTTACCATCAACATGGAACCGATTTACGGCATCATTCTCGCTTTTTTGTTTTTTGGGGAGAGCGAAAAAATGCATCCACTCTTTTACTTCGGCACATTGATAATCATAGGAGCCTTATTTACAGAAGCGTACATCAAAAGGAAAAGACAAAAAAAAATATCACAAACTGTTGCGTAGAATATATCGCTATGTATCTTTGCAGCCCGAAATACAGATAGTATTTGGCTCCGTAGCTTAATTGGATAGAGCACCTGACTACGGATCAGGAGGTTGGAGGTTCGAGTCCTCCCGGAGTCACACATAATCAAAGAGTTACAAGATTAAAACTTGTAACTCTTTTTTTTTGCACACAATTTATTCATGAAAGAGAAGACGTTTCTTTGTTGTAATCCTTATTTTTGACGTCTAACTAATTACCACAAGCATGCACATCTTCCCAAAGCTATTTGGCATTATTACGACGAGCCTTATACTTTCAACATGCTCTAGTGGTAAAAAAGCTAATGCAGATAGTAAGGCTGAATTGTTTTTCAATTGCAACGATGTTAAAGAATGGCAAAGGGAAATGTTTAAAAACTCTATTCTAAACATTGAACTACCGGCTGACTGGGATGTGTTAGAAAATGTATTGGATGATATTCAAGGTGTAATATCAGCCGACAGCTCAAACGGCATGGAATTTTCCAATTGGATTTCCTTAATATATTTACCCAAACAAGAAGATCTCGAGGAATATTTTCGCAAAGAAGTCCTTAGTGCAACAGATTCTTGGGAATATGAAGTAGTTGAATATGGGCGATATAACTATCAAGGAAACAAAGGGTATTGGTTTTCGTATATAGATAACCACGAGCATGTTAGCAAAATAACCGATTACACGTTTAGCATTGTGTATTACCCTGAACTAAAGTCTAAGGATTATACGTTTGTAGTTACAGCAGTTGCATACGGGGATAAAGACCAGAATGCTAGGCATTGTAATATGTTTAGATCTATAATGACCCTTCACAATTAATAGTGGCTGTCTATAAAGTTCGATAGCGTCGTTATGCTCAGTTAAAAACCATGTCATTTACTCCAGTAAAATCTTGATTTTTAACTTTCGCAAGCCTCGCTCTCGAACTTTCTAGCCTAGCCACTTTGAGTTTATAGACAGACAGTAAATAGTAGCTGTATATAAAGTCCAACAGCGTCGTTATGCTCAACAAAAAAGGACGCCTTTCTTGAAAAGCGCCCTTTCGTAAAACATGGGTAGTTTTCTAAAAACCTGACTCTACAGATTTATCACTACTTTGTTAGTTTAATTCTGATATTCATCTGAACTGGATCGTCTCCCAAATCGTTATCAAATTCAGCTATTCCAGTAAGCGTAACCGAATTGGTTCCAAAAACATAATCAAGAATTACCTCTTCGTCATCAATAATCATACGAACTTTGCTACCTGGAAGTAATTCGTAAGTTGATCCTTCAAACATCTCAGATAGATCTTCGTTTTCAGTTTCTGTGTCAGAAAAAATCACTTGACCAAAAGCTTTTGCAACCGTGGTACTTTCAATTCCGATAACACCCGAAGCCGTAACGGTATTATCGGTTAGAAAGCGTAATGTTCCTGTGCCGGAAACTTTTTGTCCATCAATTTCAAGCTGAGCCGGAACACCCATAAAATCAATGTCGAAAGCACCGTTAAATGAATACTCAGAGAATGTCCACTCACCTACTAGTGTTGTGGGAGTCGTATTTCCTCCTCCACCATTCTTGTCGTCATCTTTTTTACAACTAGGAGAAACAAAAATAGCTGCACCTAAGATCAACGAGAAAAAAAACTTTTTCATAAAGTAATAAATTGTTTTGCGAAACTAAACCTCATTGGCTTTGAATCGGTGGTTAATACATAAAAGGCTTTAGCTCAATGGCTCAAGTCCGCGTCAAATATATACAAATTACTAATGCAAACATCGGTGTCAAAAAAAAATTATTTGATGGTATGCGCTTTCTTCTCAAGATATTCTTTTAAATCATGAAACCCTTGTGCATCAATCCCGTGCCCCACATTATACTCGCGATACTGATGATTTAGGTGATTTTCTTCTAGAAACTTCACGCTTCTACGCGCCCATTCCACAGGAATAATGGGGTCTTGCTTTCCGTGAGCTACGTAAAAATCGAGATGCTTTAATTCTTCATGCTTCGTTTTTTCGGGTAAAATGGGCGCATGTAAATACCCGCTCAGCGCCATAACCGAACTTACCAAATCTGGACGAGTAAAGGCAACGGCGTAAGACAGAATACACCCCTGACTGAAACCCATCAGTATGACTTTGTGAGGATTGTTGTATTTGCGCTTGGCATGCTCAATAAAAGCGATGATTTTATCGCGGGAGTCACGCGCCATCTCGTCGTCGCTGCGCATGGAGGGATCGGTGGCTTCAAAGTTTATCTGGTACCAGCAATATCCGCCAAAGCCCAAAGCGTGTGGTGCTCTGGCGCTGAGAATGGGATAAACCTCCGGCAGTTCGTTGGCAAAAGAAAAAAGGTCGTTTTCGTGCGATCCGTAGCCATGAAGCATAATAATGATAGGCGCTTTCTGATGATCGCCACTGCGGTATTCGTGAATGAGTTCAGACATATCAATCGGTTCGTTTATAGTAAGTACCAAAATGGGTTTCGGTGGTGTTTTTATTGGCTAAATATCGCTCGATGGCAAATGCACTGGACGAAAAGGCCATCTCTTTCCAAGGAATATCTTCGGGTGCAAATAACCCAACTTCGGAACTCTCCGTGGTGGTTTGCAAAAAAATATCGGAAGTCATCTCCGCCAAAAAAATGAGATAAACCTGCTGAGCATTGGGCAGATTATACACGGTATGCAAATGCAGAAGCTTCACCTCCGCTCCGGTTTCTTCTAATACTTCGCGGATGGCTCCCTGCTCAACCGTTTCTTCATTTTCAAGAAATCCACACGGCAAATTCCATAAACCCTTACGAGGCTCAATATCGCGGCGGGCAAGAAGAATTTTTCCTTTATACACGGGCAAGCAACCCACTACCATATTGGGGTTGCTGTAGTGGATGTGGCCACAATTGGCGCAGACCAACCGCTTGCGATTATCGCCTTCAGGAATGATTTCTTCTAACTGGTCACTGCCGCAATGGGAGCAATAATTCATGCCGCAATTTTTACACGTTAATAATACCAGGAGATAATTCTACAGGATCTTGGCCGGCGCGAAAAAGTCGGGCGGTGATTTCTCCTTCTAAGCTCACCCGGTCACCATCCACCCGCAGCCAACTCCCCTCCCGCAGCCCCAAAACCGGCTGCGTATTAAAACAATGAAACTCCTGAATACGGGTTTCGCGCGTCTCCCCCATGTGCTTGCTGTCGGGCTGAGGGTCGAGGTAATGAGGGTTGATGTTGAAGGGAATCAAGTTCAAAGCCTCAAAGGAAGGTGGATGCACAATGGGCATATCGTTGGTTGTACCCACCGTCATACCCGCGAGATTGGTACCGGCGCTCGAACCCATGTAAGGCGTGCCTTGCTTCACCTTATCGCGCAACAGACTCATCCATCCTGAATCATGAAGG
>JBHYFA010000028.1:0-15872 GCA_051859825.1 Schleiferiaceae bacterium | reverse complement strand
AAAAAAGCCTCTGCATTACGAATATTTTCCGCCACATTGCCTTCGTGCACACCCTTGACTTTTATTCCCGCCTGCGCCAAACCCTTGCGCGCAATGTTGGTGTACTCGTCGTGCGATATCCCTCCAGGACGGGCAAAAGGGATGAAAGTAACGGTGGTGTTTTTTCCGAAAAAATCAGGCAGACTATCGACTAAATATTCCAAGTAAAGCTGTCCGTAGAGTTTTGATGTACTGGCGAGCAAGAGTTTTTGCATGGTAATTATTTTAGATGTTTAGTGGGGATTCGAGCCGTGTAAATGCGCAGAAAACCATCCTCCATGGCCGTCCACACGGGCATAACAAAACCGTGGCGCACATCTATATGGTTGTAATCTCCAAAGAAAAATGAATCCACAGGTTTAAATGCGCTTTTTGAAATTTTCCGTTCCTTCCACGTGCGTCCGCCATCTTTCGACCAAGCCAAATATACATCGGTAGATTCATCGCTGTGATTTCTGCGGTCGTAATACACCGCATAGAGATTTCCGTTATCAGGATCGATATTCATCCAGGTAAAAAAACGGTGGGTGCGGATTTTGTTCTTGCTTATGGCTTGAGGCTCCGACCAAGATTGGCCGCCATCGGTAGATCGGGAAAAATACACTTCGGTATAATCAGCCGTATGCTGTGTAGCCCAGTTTATATAGAGATTCCCTTGGTGTTCGCCCGTTGTGTAATCGGCTACCATAACCGGAAAACCATTAGCACGAGGAATACCCGGAATAGGGATTTTCCAACCATTTTCTTGCACAGCTACATAGCGTTCGGGCGTGAAGGTTTCACCGAAGTCCTTGGATGCTGTGTACCAAATCGTATCGTTTCGCGCCCAACTCACGTGGATTACCCCTTGATGATCTACGGCGGGCACGGCACCTTCGGCGGTAAAGCGGTCGTCCATACAACCGCCACCCACGGAACTAATGCGCTTGGCTTGAGACCAACTCATTCCGCCATCGGTAGATTTGGCAAACATAATATGGCTTTCGTCCTTAGGGTTGTCGCTTTTGTAGCGGTCAAACTGTGTCCAAGTAACGTAAATAGTATTGGTAGCGGGATCGACGCAGGCCCATTCTTTGTCTTGCTGTTTGGGATAATTAAGCCCCATGTAGGTTCCATCCGTCCAGGTTTTGCCTCCATCAAAAGAAGTCTGACACACGATGCGATCGAGGATGGAATCGCTGCGCCAATTTTTTCCGGTGGGGTCGGAAAGGTGGAAATAGTGGAAGTTTCCGGCGGTATCGCTGATTAAAACCGGATCGCCCCATACACCAAAAGGTGAAGTGAGTTTTTCATTTGTCCAACTTTGACCGCCATCGTGCGAGTAGTGATATCCGTTGAGTACCGTTCCAATAACCACCGTATCCGGGTGATGCCGATGAATGGCGATAGATGGTTCGCACGGGCCGATTTTCGTTTTTGCCACTGGAGATGAAGCCACTTCAATAACCTCAATTTTTCTTGAAGAGCAGGCTACTACGAATCCTAAGAAGGCAAGGAAGAGGTATTTTTTTTGCATTGCACAAAAGTAAGCAAGGTATATACAGGTTGCAAGTAGATGAAAGTATATTTGCAACGCGTTAATCTTTTTGAAAAAAGAGATTTTCCTTGGCCCCGTAGTTCAATGGATAGAATAGAAGTTTCCTAAACTTTAGATCTAGGTTCGATTCCTAGCGGGGCTACTTAGTGTCTGTCTATAAAGTCCGATGACGGCGTTATGCTAAATTGAAAATCTATACATCCTGACAAAGACTTGTAGGGATGACAACTGAAAAAATTATGTGCTTATGAAAACTTCTGCACTCACTATTTCACTTATTTTACTTACTTCGCTTTTTTCATCCTGCAATAAAGATGATGACGGTCGTCCGAGGAGAGGGTATTCAAATCTAATTGATGTTTCTTCAAAACCTTGGATAAATCAAGATCTCAGGTACGGCCGAGTTTTAGACATTGACGGAAATGAGTATGCTACCATTACGGTTGGAAATCACTCCTCCGTCGATACATCCTCTTCCCTACCAAACCACACTACCGCGAAATTTTTATAAATACCGATCCCTATAGCGTTCCAGGGAGTTGTCCAAGGAGGCTGATTGATGATTACACGATGATGCCCATGGCTAGACTGCCATCCTTCCAATGCATCCGCTGCCATATCTCGGCCGTACCCCATATAGGAAATCTCATAGCCCTTGCCCGGATAATCCGTAAGTTCAGATGGTTTATCCCACATGCAACTCGCCCGAGCGTGATCGGAAGTGTAGCAACAGCCTTTCCAATTACCTTTATTTGACCAGCTGTGCAAATTACAACGCCCTTTATTTGGCTCATTTTCCGCTAAATCTCGAACGTGAGCTTGAGCAACAATGGTTAACGAAGGTGAAAGTGGAATCTCAGGCAAATTCTTTTCTAAACGATACTCCATGATTAATTCGTAGAGACGCTGCTCGTCTGAACTAAGCTGCTGAGCAAAAAAGGGTAGAAATAAAACAGAAAATAAACAAGTAAAAAATCCTTTGCGCATGGTACTATTGATTATGAGATTGATGAGAGTGTTTTTGCCAACTATGCAAACATTACCCAAAGAATCCATGCGGTAAATAAAGCCCCACATGTAAACACTAACGCAAAAAGTCCTTTCTCAATTGTGCTTTGAAGCCTTTTACGTCTTCGGATTTCCGACTTAATCTTGGCGACCTCCAGTTTACAAAAGACTCTGAATCGCAAAACATTAGACTGGGTGTTGTTTTCAAAAATAGCTTGGCGTTGATTTTCTTTAAAGCGTGCACGATTAGATGGCCGGATTGCATGATTTTGCTTAATCCGATTTACCATATCCATTACATGACCTGCTCCGAAATTCATTGATCTGGGTTTGCTACAAAGTTAAGGGTTATTTCATTGTTTTGAAAGCAGTAGTTTTTTTCACGCCAAGACGCCAAGGTTTTTCTCTTTGCGGCTTTGCAGCTTTGCGTGAAACTTTTATTTCTCGCAAAGACGCCAAGACGCCAAGGTTTTTCGCTTTGCGGCTTTGCGGCTTTGCGTGAAACTTTTTTTTCTCGCAAAGACGCCAAGGTTTATCGCTTTGCGGCTTTGCGGCTTTGCGTGAAACTTATTTATTTCTCGCAAAGACGCCAAGGTTTATCGCTTTGCGGCTTTGCAGCTTTGCGTGAAACTTTTTTTTCTCGCAAAGACGCCAAGACGCCAAGGTTTTTCGCTTTGCGGCTTTGCAGCTTTGCGTGAAACTTTTATTTCTCGCAAAGACGCCAAGACGCCAAGGTTTTTCGCTTTGCGGCTTTGCGGCTTTGCGTGAAACTTTTATTTCTCGCTAAGACGCCAAGGTTTTTCGCTTTGCGGCTTTGCGACTTTGCGTGAAACTTATTTATTTCTCGCAAAGACGCTAAGACGCTAAGGTTTTTCGCTTTGCGGCTTTGCGACTTTGCGTGAAACTTTAAACCAAAAAAAACGGCTGTCCGTAAAGACAACCGCTTTCTTTCTAATTCAATTCACCTTTAGATTTAGAGTTTGTCCATAAAGTCAAAATGTCTAGCCTAAAAAGTTCGAGAACAAGGCTTGCCCCCTCGATAGCGACCAACTTTTAACTCTTAACTCTTAACTTTTAACTCTCTGTACCTCCTCAACCACCAGCGGATAATAATCGAAAAAAAGCTGATTGAGTTTTTCGTAATGAGATTGAACTACATCAAGTGCGTTATTCATATTATTGGAAAACGAAGCCTTGCGAGAAATGCCATTGAAAGCCTGACTCAATCCGTCGAGGCTGTGATAATTGTAGAGCCAATTATCTTTTTCCATGTAATAAAGAAGTCGCTGATGCTTGGGGCTGAGAAGATTTTCATTCTGATGTGCCAATGCATAGAAATCACGGGCAAAATCGACAAGAGGTTGCTCGGAAAACTTCGACCAATTTTTAGCTAAGAAATGATCCATAGCGATATCCCCAACTACGCTTGCATATTTCTGCTGCGAGGGTCTGAATATCTCAATAATTTCGTTTACGAGAGGATGTGCATCCGTAAAGGTGTCGATATGCCAATGCAAACGAACGCCTTCAATCCAAGATTCGGGTAGTTGAGAAAAATGTGCCTTGCGCGTACCATCACCAATAAAGCCTCCCATCATCAGCCCTTGATTGGGTGAGGCTAGGTGGATATGCGCCAAAAAATTCACTATGCAGTAGTGAGCTCAGAGAGGGTAAATTCAAAAACCTCCATGATTTGGTTGGCCAAAAGCTTTTCACAAGCCTCTTTCACTTTGGCTTCGGCAATTTCCAAACTATCGGCAGTGATATCGAGTTGGATGTGCTTACCTACGCGTACATTGCTGATTTCGGGCAACCCAATATTGCTCATACTGGAAGTAACAGCTTTACCTTGAGGATCTAAAAGGGCGCGGTGAGGCATAATGGTAATATCGGCTCGGAAGTGCATAATACTTGAATTATTTCGATTAAGATTTGGTTTCGGGGCGGAAAAATAAGGCTCCCATAACAAGGTACAAAAGTACAGCAGGAGTTAAGGATTTAAAGCCTTCTAATAAAAAATTCCCGGATTTGATAGAACTTTGACTTACAAACCAAATATACAAGCCTATTCCGGCAATAACACTTAGAGCCATAACCACACGAGCGGAGGGATATTTCAAAGATTTAAAGGCAGGCAAACGAATCTCGTAAATCATAGCGGCACTTAGAGCGAGTACGAAAAGCAAGTAAAAAACGGCCGGGTTCATTCCAAAATTGCGAAAAAAATCGGCAATATCGTTGGCCCAAAACACCAACCCCACCGAGGCGATGGCCTGCGCCGGACTCGGTAAACCGTAGAAAAAATCCGTTTGTCGCGTATCTACATTGAATTTTGCCAAGCGGTAGGCCGTAGCGAGAGCCAAAATCAAAGCACCTAAGGGCATCAGTTGTTGGTAGATACTCAAGGGTTCACATTGCTCGCGCATTAAAAAAAAGAGGGTAATGGCGGGTAATACTCCGAAGCTCACCACATCAGCCAATGAATCGAGCTGCTTACCAATTTCGCCACTCACGCGCAAAAGACGAGCGGCCGCACCATCGAGGACATCCATAAAAAGTGACAACCCCAGCATCAGTAACACGCTAGACCAATTGCGATCGAAGGCGTGAAAAATCCCCAAAATCCCAAAGAAGAGATTGGCTAAGGTGAAGGCGTTGGGGATGAATTTAGTAATTATTGACATTTGACCGTTGTAGTGTAGCAAGAACAAAATACCTTATCATAGAATTACCCTTGTAAGCGGTGCAAATGTAATTAAATTTGAGATGCGAAAAAATAAATATCAACGCAGACGACCTAAGCCAAAAAAGCGTCCTAATAAATTCGCTAATCCTGACAAAGTTGAGAAAGAGATAATTAAATACTTATATTTTACTAATGACAGAACCTTGCGAAGCATCCTTTTATCATTTTCATTTTCATATAAATTCATTTTATCAAATTCTCTCAAGAAAGCTCTATTGGATACAAATTCCAATGGTAAGAAAAGAATACCTGATAAGGCAACAACAATCTGAATAAAAAGGATTATATTCAATACTTGAAAAAATGTGATTGGAAAACTCAACAGTAAAGACAAGAAAAGGCCAATAACTAGCAGAGAAAAGTACTTATTAACCATCATAATAAACACAATCAAAAAGCATCGAACATACATTAACTTTCGCAAATTAGAATTTGCTGTCAACGCGTGACCTAACTCCTGCGACACGTAGGCTATGGATGTAAAGTCTTTATTTTGATATACCTCTCGCTGTAAATAAATATTATTATCGAACATATAATACCTATTAAATGCTAATCTTTTCCTTTCCTGCCTTGGGGTAATTATCTCAATTTCTGTTCTATTCGTAAATTTCAAAAAACGTTTTGCAAACTCATTTCCAGATAATCTAATTTCTGGAAACTTCATTGAAAATTTTCTAAATGCCTGAAAAGCAAAAGAGTGAACAATCAAACCTAAAAAAACAAGAGTAACAACTCCAAACAGGGAATAAGGATATGAAATAAATTCCATAATAATTTAGTCACGATTAGCCAATAATACCATTATCCAATAAGCAAGCTGGGTAAGTGAGGCTAAGGCAGCAACTAAATAGGTGTTTGCCGCCCATTTTAGCGCATCTTGAGCTTGTGAATGTTCTAGTGAACCAGCAATACCACTGGTGCTTAAATATGCTAATGCTCTATCGGAAGCATCATATTCAACCGGAAGTGTTACCACTGTAAAAAGCGTGATAACTCCTTGAAGTATTACAATAGTCCATATTACCGTTGAAAAGGGAAATAAGTTTGCCACTCCAAATCCCAAAAACATGAAGATGAAAATAAAACTCATCATGCGGGAACTAAAGCTCACGGCAGGCACCATCTTAGAGCGAAACTCCAGCCAACTGTAAGCAGTAGCGTGTTGAATGGCATGACCAACTTCGTGCGCCGCCACCGCAGCAGCAGCTACTGAACGTCCGTTATACACCTCCGGACTGAGGTTTACTGTTTTCTTAGTAGGATCGTAGTGATCGGTAAGTTTACCAGGTACCGACATGACTTCTACGTCGTGAATACCATTATCATGAAGCATTTTCAGAGCAACCTCTCTTCCGCTCAATCCAGTGGAAAGTGGAATGTTGCTGTATTTTTCAAATTTAGACTTTAAACGGCTTTGAACGATGAAGCCTAGAAGCATGAAACCAATTAGAATGATAAGAAGCATAGCAAATTATTTTAGTGGCACAAAGATATTGATTAATGACTGCTCAATTTTGAACCTTGACATCAGCGTATGCAATTTAACAATTTATATACCTTATGCTCTTGCGTGACATTTTTGCAGTAGTACTTTTGCCATGCTTTAATTAATGCGGAGCAAAAATATCTTCTATGAAAAACACAACAAAATGCTTTCTAGTAAAATAGCTTAGAATTTTTTTTACATTTAAAAACTAATACGTCAAATCCTATTGCAAATGAATAGCAAACGACCTTTTATCCTAGTCTGTAACGATGACGGAATTACTGCCCCCGGAATCCGCACTCTCATTTCCATTGCCAACGAACTTGGAGATGTAGCGGTAGTGGCACCCGACAGTCCTCAATCTGGTATGGGGCACGCCATCACCATTAATAGCACACTTCGCTGTGACCCAATCATCATTGAAGCTAATAGTCCGCAGCAGGAATACAGCTGTAGCGGCACTCCGGTAGATTGTATCAAACTCGCTATCAACGCCATCTTAGATCGCAAACCCGATATGATTATCTCAGGCATCAACCACGGAAGTAATTCTTCGATCAATGTAATCTACTCGGGCACCATGTCGGCGGCGGTAGAAGGTGCCCTCGAAGGCATTCCGTCTATCGGCTTTTCCTTGCTCGATTATTCTTGGGAAGCTGACTTTAAACCGGCAAAAGCCTTTGTTAAGAAAATTTGTCAGATGGTTTTGGAAAAAGGTCTGCCAGATGGTGTATGCTTAAACGTTAACATTCCCAAAGCAAGTCCGGAAAAATACCGAGGCATAAAGGTTTGCCGCCAAGCCAGGGCCAACTGGGAAGAAGAAATCGACGTGCGTCAAGATCCGCGAGGCCGCAAATACTACTGGCTTACCGGAACTTTCGTCAATTACGATTACGGCGAAGACACCGATGAGTGGGCATTGGCCAACAATTATATAAGCGTGGTTCCCGTAGGTATTGACCTTACCGCGGGCAGTTACCTTCCAGCAATGCGAGAATGGGATTTTGAGTAAAAAAACTATCATCCATAAATCCATTTAAGATGGTTAAAACATTCTCCGAAGTATTGTATTTTTGGAGGCTAGAATAATATCACCTAATTATTAGCATGCACGACCCTAGAACACCCGACGGTAGACCTATAATATATAGCGGCCCATTTGTATTCTCATTTATTCTGGCAATGATACTGCCGGTGGTTGCCTTGTACTTTTTTTCCAAAACCCACGGCTATAGCATTCAGGAAGAGGGTGCGATAAAGGAATTGGTGAAAGTACTTAATGTGCGCTTGCTTTCGGCCAGTGTGCTGCTCAATGCCGGACTCTTCTTCTTGGCACTGCGCTTTGATAAAGAACTGGTGGCTCGAGGCATTCTCTACGGCACCGTGGTGGTTTTTGCTCTAATTTTCATTTACAAATACCTATTTTAAATGGGGCTCAAATACTACCTCATTGCGGGTGAAGCTTCGGGCGATTTGCATGGTGGCCGACTCATCGAAGTCATAAAAACCCGGCAGCCTGAAGCAGAATTCCGCGCGTGGGGTGGTGAAAAAATGCAGGCTCAAGGAGCGCACATCGTTACGCACTACAGAGAAATGGCTTTCATGGGCTTTATTGAGGTTATCAAAAATCTCGGTACCATCCTAGGTCTAATGAAAAAAGCCAAGGCGGATATCCTTGCCTATCAGCCCGATTTCCTTGTATGCATCGACTACCCGGGATTCAACATGCGCATGGCCGAATTTGCCAAAAAACACAACATACCGGTAATCTACTACATCGCACCCCAAGTATGGGCGTGGAAGGCGCATCGGGTGGAAAAATTGAAGCAAACGGTAAACCTAATGCTCTGTATTCTTCCCTTTGAAAAAGATTTTTTTGCCCAGAGAGGAATGGAAGTAGAATATGTAGGCCATCCTTTGGTGGATCACGTAAAGTGGAATCCCAGAGAAAAATGTACCCCTCCCTATTCGGTAGCGCTACTTCCGGGTAGTCGCAAGCAGGAAATTGAAAAAATTCTTCCAGAAATGACGGCTACCGCGCAATTGATGCCTGAGGTTCAATTCTACATTGCCGTTGCTCCTTCACAAAAAGAAGAGTTGTACGAGAAGCACATTAAGCGTTTAGAAAATGTGCATTTGCATAAAACCGGAGTGCAAAACCTCCTTGAAAAAGTAGATGCTGCATTGGTTACGAGTGGCACGGCAACCTTGGAAACAGCACTTTCGGGCGTACCACAAATTGTGTGTTACCGAACAAGCTGGAGCTCCTACCGCTTGGCAAAATTTTTCATTAAAGTTCCTTTCATTTCCCTTGTTAATCTCATAGCAGGAAAAGAAATTGTCCCCGAACACATTCAGGATAGATGTATTGCCCAAGAGCTTAAACCCAAGTTAGAAAGGCTGTTACATGGAAATGACCGAAAGCAACAATTGGATGATTACGATAAAATGCGCAAGCTTCTCCAAGGAGGAGCAGCTGAAAAAGCGGCCGAATTGATTATTGAACTGGCAAAAAAGCAAGGCCATGAATAGCGTTAAAAGAATTTTTATAGGCATCTGCATTATTCTGCAATTCCCACTCAATGCCGGAGAAATGGAAATTCGTGTCCGCTTATACAACGCTCCCGATAAGGCCACGCTCAGTATTAAATCTGGTCATTACGCTATTGTTGCAGCCTCGGCGGGCGGAGAAATCCTCGATACTATTTGGAACATTCACGAAAAAGACGCAACCCGAATTTTTTACATCCGCAGACAGGGTAGTAATGTGGAGATTAGTATGCAAGGACTCGGGAAATTGGTTTTTGAAGAAATTTGGCTGCTCCCCTACCCTGATCATCCTGATCCCAGTTTTCTTATTCAAGGGCCAGGAAGAGAAAGATGGTATCAGGACAAATTGCATTTTTTCGTCTTAAACAAGAATGAACTCACCATCGTAAATCAGGTGAAGATGGAAAAATACGTGGCTGGAGTGGTAGAATCTGAAGGAGGAAGATTCAATGAATTGGAGTACTTCAAAGCTCAAGCCGTTCTCGCGCGCACATTTGCCATAAAAAATCTCAAAAAACACATCAATGATAGATATAATCTACGCGACGATGTGAGCTCTCAAGTATATCACAGTAGAGCATACCTACAGAATTCTGAAGCCATAAGGGAAGCTGTACAAGCCACGCGCGACTCGGTACTGATTGATTCGGATGGCGATATTGTGTTGGGGCTTTTTCACGCAAACAGTGGTGGACAAACCGCCAATGCCGGAGATGTTTGGAGCAAAGACATTTCCTATTTACGCAGCAAACCCGACCCTTTTAGTGTGGGTCAAACTTCCTATAGTTGGACAAAAAAGGTTAGTCGGCAAGACGTACTTCGCTTCGCAGCAGACAATCTCGGCACTAATTCCGGCAACCCTGATTTGAAAACCGCCTTACTGAATTTCACCCAAGAAGAGCGAAAATCCCATTTTGAATTTAATGGTAAACGCATCAAGCTCACCCAGTTTCGAGCACGATTTGGTCTGCGCTCCACCTTTTTTACCATACACGAAGAAGGCGATTTCTTCGTGTTTACGGGCAAAGGCTTTGGACACGGTGTAGGACTTTCACAAGACGGTGCAATAAAAATGTCTTCGTCAGGTTTTTCGTACGAAAATATTTTGTACTTTTACTTCGAAAATACCAAGCTAGAAAATATTGTAGAAATCATCAACAACAATGAAGCGCTCCGGAAGATGGTTAGTGAAAATGCTCTTTGGCTGGATACTGGGTATCCTAATGGCCAAGCACCTTGACCTTGACTTTCAAGCGCAGTCGATTTACCTCCTCTACTTTTTAGTTTGCGCCACGGCCATTTATCTCATCAAAAATCGAGCTGGGGTTATCAGTATTATTCTTGCCTGCATTGGAGGTTATTTGACGTTTAGTCTGCAACAAAAATCTTCACCGGCTGATTTCCCTCAGAATCTCTACCTATATATAGAGCAACCTCCGGTAGAAAAGCCCAAATCCGTAGCGGTACAAGCCCAAGTAATCGGCTATCAAGATCAGGTTGTTCAAGATGCAAAAATGCTCCTTTACTTGGAAAAAACGGATAAGGCCTGTATGCTGCAAGAAGGCGATATCATTCAGGCCGAAAGTACGTGGCGGCGGATTGAAGATGATAGTCTTTCGAGGTTCAAAGCCACGAGTTACTATTCCACCAAGGGCATATATCACCAGACCTTTGTGCGCGATCGCGACTGGAAATTAATGTCAGCCCAGGCTCCCAAGCGTAATTTTTTCGAACAACTGCGAACGGATGCCAAAAACACCATCGCCGGTTGGCCCATGCAAAGCGAAGCCAAGCAGATTATGTACGCCTTGGTTTTAGGTGATCGCAGCGATCTTGACCCTCATTTACGTCAGCAATACGCCAATGCCGGGGTGGTGCACATATTAGCCGTAAGTGGTTTACACGTAGGGGTTCTGTATCTTTTAATTTCCCTCATTTTCCAAAAATTACTTTCAGGTAGGGCTTGGCGATTTCAGGCATTCATTACCTTGGCAGTACTTTGGTCGTACGCCCTGATGACCGGCTTATCGCCCAGCGTGTGGAGGGCAGCCACCATGTTTAGTTTACTGAGTGTAGGTGTGCAGATAGGCCGCATCACCAACATATATAGCACTTTGGCAGCATCGGCATTTATCTTACTCATTCTCGATTCGAGTTTATTATTCTCGCCCGGCTTTCAGCTGAGCTACGCCGCTGTTTTCGGCATCGTACGCTACCAGCCAATAATCGCTGAATGCTGGGAGCCCAAGTCGAAATGGATGAATTACGCCTGGCAGTTGGCAAGCGTATCTCTAGCGGCTCAGTTGGTTACCATGCCCTTTACGTTGGTGTATTTCGGACAGTTTCCTACTTATTTTCTCTTGGCCAATTTGCTCATTTTGCCCTTGCTATCGGTAATTATGATTGGATCAATAGGGGCCTTACTGCTGGGAAGTCTTGTTCAATTACCATTCTGGGTACTTTATCCTTTAGACCTACTTTATCTTTGGGAAAACTTCGTGGTAAAATCCATTAACCGTCTGCCTTATGCCACCCTCACTCATTTTGATTTATCTTGGCAAATGGGAGTTTTGATGATGTTTTTCAGCCTAATGATGCTTGAAGCCATAAAATATCGTTCGGGATTTCGACTAAAGTTATCCTTAGCGGGCTTGGGGATTTTTGTGCTGTTTAGCTTCCCTTCTTTCGACCCAAGCTGGGGCAAGGAACAGCAGTTTGAGCATAAGGGAGTCACATTTTACCATTACAAATACCACGGAATTCAGAGTGATTCAGTGCGGTTTCCACCGTATGTGCAAAGGGTGTACGATTGGGAAGTGCGGGAATGATATATGCATTGTATTTTGCGGGCTCAAAGCAGGTTCATGAAACATTCTTACAAAGACGTCTTAGTAGCCCTTAGTCCGCTCATTATTTTATTAGCATTACTCGGTACAAATGTGTACATCATGGGCGATGCTTCTCAGGATGGCGGAAATCAGATTATACTGATTATTTGCGGATTACTGGCGGCAGGCTTGGGATTAAGCAGAGGGATACATTGGCAAAGCATGATGGAAAGTGTGGAAAAAAACGTAGCCAGTACGAGTCAGGCCCTCATCATCCTCTTGCTCATTGGCGCCTTGTCGGGCACGTGGATGGCTGGAGGCATAGTCCCCACGATGATGTATTACGGAGTACAGTGGATGCATCCTGCGTATTACTTGCCCTTAACGGCGATTGTTACGGCGGTAATTGCGATTGTGATTGGCAGCAGTTGGTCCACCACCGCCACGATTGGCATTGCCTTGATTGCCATTTCCGAACCCTTAGGTATTCCAACCTACATCGCTGCTGGGGCGATCATCAGCGGGGCTTATTTCGGGGATAAAATTTCGCCACTTTCGGATACCACCAACCTAGCGGCGGCCATGGGCGGCACGGATGTGGTTTCACATATAAAGTATTTGATGCTCACCACCATACCAAGCTTCGTTATCACCTTAATCATATTTGCAGGAATTGGCTTTTATTTTCTCGACAGTTCGGTGGCGTATACTCCCGACTTGAGTATGCAGGAAGTATTGCAAGAACACTTTCATATCAGTGCGTGGTATTTTCTTGTTCCATTAATAGTGGTCGTATTAATTGCCAAAAAAGTCCCGGCAATTCCTGCTTTAACCATTGGAGTATTAGGAGGAGTTATTTGCATATTTGGTTTTCAAGACCTACCGACTAACGCGATCGAAAAATACAAGTTTATTCACGATGCTGTGTTGCAAACGCAAGGTCCTGAGGAGGCTTTGTCGGGACTGTTACAAACCACGGGGATGGCGGGTATGTTAAAGACGATTTGGTTGATTCTGGCCGCGATGTTTTTTGGAGGCATCATGGAGGCTTGCGGTTTTCTGAAGATTCTCACGCTGGCGATGTTGCGAAATGCCAAGAGCGAAACGGCATTGGTGGGAGCTACTGCGGCAAGTGCGGTATTAGTAAACGTAAGCGCTTCTGATCAGTATTTAAGCATTGTTATTCCTGGGAGGATGTTTGCGGGCAGTTATCCTGAGTACAATTTAGCACCGGAAAATTTGAGCCGAACTCTGGAAGACGCCGGTACGGTGACTTCCGTTTTGGTTCCTTGGAATACCTGCGGTGCGTATCAATCAGCAGTTTTGGGTGTGCCTACATTGGCATTTCTTCCCTTTGCTTTTTTTAATATTTTAAGTCCTTTGATGACGTTGTTCTTTTCATGGAAAAAGGTTAAAATTAAGCACCTCTAGTGTTAAATATCATTACGTAACAGTTTCTAGTGTTACTTACCTAAAATAAGTTTTTGATATTGAGTGCCATAAATAGATAAAAACATTTTCAATTTTTTATACTTATACACTAAGTTTGTTTTTTCTAAAAAAAAAATCGAATAACATGAAAAGGATTTTACGCACTATTGCATTATTTGGCGCACTAGGCTTTGGACATTTGGTTCAGGGGCAAACCTATTGTGTCCCTCAGTTTTCTACGGGGTGTTCTGTAGGTGATCAAATTGAAAATTTTTCTACTACGAATGGATTAACCTCCAACATCAGCAACTTGCTTTCTGGATGCTCTCCGAATGGATATGGTGATTTTACAACTATGATTGTAGATCAGCTTCCAGGAAACACCATAAACTTTACAGTTCAATCGGGTCCAACATTTGGTCAAGGGTTTAGAATTTGGGTTGACTGGAACAACAATGGAAGTTTTACTGATCCTGGTGAAGACGTTTGGAATTCAGGGACTTCGGGAAGCACACCCTTTACTGGAACAATTACTGTTCCTATGGGCACCGCACCTGGACCAAAGAGAATGCGTGTAAGAGCAAATTTTGCCGGACTACCGACCGATCCTTGTGCGATGCAAACTTGGGGTGAAGTTGAAGATTACACCTTTACAGTTATTCCTCCAGGCCCATGTACCGCTCCTCCAACTGCGGGTACTGCTACCACTAGTACCACGTTAGATTGTGTTGGAAACACGGCTTTCTTGAGTCTTTCGGGCAATTCATTTGGTACAGGGCAGACGTATCAGTGGGAGAGTTCTCCAGACAACTCTAATTGGTCCATTATTCCTGGAGCGACCGGGTTGAATCACACTGCAACCATCGTCTCTGGTGACACGTATTATCGCTGCGGGGTTACATGTAATTCCCAAACTTCTTTCAGTACTTCAGTGATGGTTGAAGGTATAGGTTCTCCATTGAGTGGCACATACACTATTGATCAGTTTGCCACATCTCCAGGACCTACAACCTTTACGTCATTTAGTGATTTTGCGGATGCCATAAATTGCGGAGGTGTTTCCGGTCCGGTTATCGTTAATGTTGCACCCGGAACAGGTCCTTATAACGAGCAAATTGAGTTTATTGACTATGGTGGCGTATCATCAACCAATACTGTAACCATTAATGGAAATGGAAACTGGCTAACCTTTCTTTCAACGAGTACAAATGAACGATATACATTAGCGATAAAAGGTACAGAGTACTTAATTATTGACAGCTTGAACATCGAAGCTCAAGGAACCACCACCACCGAATTTGGTTGGGGTATTTGGATGACCAATGGAGCAGCTCATAATACCGTAAAAAATTGTTCTATTGTGGTTGATACTGCTTCGACTTCCTTAAACTACGCTGCATTTGTATCCAGTGGAACTGAAACAAGTGCGACTACAGCTCTTTCGTCGCCAATTAGCTTTAATACTATTGAAAACAACACCATCATTGGTGGGTACTACGGAGTCACCCTTAATGGTAGCTCCGCTGCTGTGCAGGGAGAAGGAAATAAATTCCTCAACAATACAATAACAAACTGGAGATTATACGGCTTCTATTTCCGTGCACAAGACGGACTTGAGGTCAAGGGCAATGATGTTACCCGAGGAAATCGATCATTTACCACTAATGCCACATTCTACGGAATGTATTTTATCACCGGATTTACCAATTGCGAGATTGTAGGTAACCGTATCTATAATTCATGTGGAAATTGTAACAGCGGAAACACCTCCCTGCAATACGGTATTTATATGAGTGGCGCCAGCGGTTCTTTAAACAATGAAAACCTCATGGCTAACAACCTCATTCATGACCTAAATAGTGAAGGAACCGCATACGCAGTCTATGTCTTTACGAATAATTTCTGGAAATATTACCACAACCATATTATTCTTGACAACGCAAATTCTGGTGCAAATGTATGGGGATTCTATTCTTCCGGCTCTACACCCAACTCTGAATTCATGAACAACATAATTAGTGTTGACAGAAATGGAACAAACGTTCTGGGATACAATTTTCCAACAGCTAATAATGGTTTAACAGCTAATTACAACGCGATATACGTACCTAACGGAAATGTAGGCCGATCAGGAACTACAGACTACAGCACACTTGCTGATTGGCAAACAGGAACAAATAATGACCTTAACAGTATCGAAGCTCCCGGACTTTTTGTTGACCCCGCAAACTTTGACTATACTCC
>JBHYFA010000027.1:10794-30691 GCA_051859825.1 Schleiferiaceae bacterium | reverse complement strand
GGTCTCGGAAGGGCGTTGCTATCTGCAACTATGGGTGGAGTTTCACGGCTCATTAAGCCGGCCACCTTATTTCCATTGGGCAAATATAAATATATTGTTTCTTGATTGCAAAGCGCCCGCGCCAGGGATGGAAGCAGTAGCTCCCGACCTTGGCGAAGCTGCGACACACAGCGGGGCAGAGCGACCGCAGGAAGCTCCTGAACCGCTGATGTGGCGCGCGAGACAAGGGCGGGACTACAAGCGGACAGCCCGGTGACGGCCCGAAATTAGGGGCGTGAGGGTTCGCAGGGTGATAAATAGGGCCGGCAGGCGCCAAAAAAAAGCTGCCTTACTTCTAAAGCAGCTTTTTAAATGGGTGAAGCTTAGCGCAAGGCTATATAAAAATTAGCGGGGTTAGCGCTAACCCCTACCAAAACCATCAAATTATTTCGCGGAGAATTCTGATGCCGGAATTCCCGAATTAACTTTAATCTCCGAGGCTTCCATACGAATATCCATTCCGCCAATGTTTTGAACCATCAAATGGGGAATTTGGAAACCATCTACCTCGCGGTAATCACCGTAATTGGTAGCCTGAGTCATTTCACCTTGTGGAGTTTCTATGGTTTGCTCACTGCGCACTTTTAATCCCGATTCGGCATAATAGTACTCACTGATTACCGTTCCTCCCGGCTTTTTCACCTCTACAATATACACTACCTCCCCGTTCATACGGTCGGCTCCGGAAATGCGCATTTCGTAACCGGCAGCAGCGTAACTCGCCTCGGGGAAAAACTCCGCCTCAATCATCATATCGGCCAACTCCGCCCCATCTACATCTTGCTTCTGGCCTTGTAGTATTACCTGACCTCTCTTGCCATCGAATGACTGGCGCTGAATGGTCATGCCCATCATACCAAGCTCTTGTAAAAACATGTTGGCTTCTTTGCCGGCTTTTTTCTTGATAACGATACTCAATGTACCCTGCCCACCAGGCAATTCAGCCTTCATGTTCATGCTAAGGTCATTTAATTGAGCTACATTTCTAATTCCTACAGCATCTAAGTACTTATCTATTACACTCTGCGCCGTAACTCCCGCAGGTATATCCGCAGACGGACGCTCGGTGGGATTTCCTTGGTGGTCGAAATAGCGAACCTTGCCAAATGCTTGAAGTTTATCACCAACCTCCGCGTCTTTCCCTACCACGAATACAAATCCGTTTTCAGGACGCATATAAGTATTGGCCGCACGCTTAATGTCTTCGGCGGTAACGGCGTTCAAACTCTTCAAATAATTGCTGTAGTAATCCTTGGGTAAGCCATAACGCTCAATATCTAAGGCAAAACGCGCCAAAGTTTGCGGACGCTCAAGTGATAATCCAAAGGTTCCACTCAAGTAGTTCTTCACGTCTTGCAAGGTTTTATCATCAACCAACTCGGTGCGCATGGTTTCAATCTCTCCCAAAATCTGGGTAACGGCACTGTCGGTTACATCATTGCGGACATCAGCAGAAGCCGTAAAACTTCCTATGAGCTTGTCGGTACTGTAATTGGAATAACTTCCGTAGGTATAGGCTTTGTCTTCACGAAGGTTTTGGAACAAGCGTCCCTGCGAACCACCTCCTAAAATCTGATTGGCCAAACGCATGCTTACCACATCGGGGTGACCGGGAGTAAGGTTGATGGTGTTTCCAACAACAATCTGCGACTGTACAGAGGCGCTGCGGTTAGAGAAAGCCACGCTGAGTTGCTGGGGAACGGGAGGCGAAGGGAACGTAGCTGAAGGAACATCGGCTTTCTTCCAGTTTTTGAAATACCTGCGCGCCCACTTACGTACATCACGCGTACGCACATTACCAACCACCGCCAAGTAAGAAATATTCGGGCGGAAGTAGGTCTCGTAATATTCACGACAATCTTCCAAGGAAATATTATCGAGGGTTTCTTCGGTCATCGACTCCCCATACGGATGGTCGAGCCCGTACATCACTGCACTACGCATACGACGCATGATGGAACCCGGATCGTCTTTTTCACTTTGCACGCCTGAACGCGAGTTGAGCAATAAGCTTTCAAAATCACTCTCGGGAAAAGCCGGATTAATGGCAATATCCGCCATGATTTCCATTAAGGTTTCGGCGTACTTGGAAAGTCCACTGGCGTTGATACTGGTAGAGCTGGTAGAAACATTCGCTCCCATAAAATCAATCTCCTCATCTAAGGATTCCTTAGGACGATTGGTGGTACCTCTACGCATCAATTCTCCGGCAAGCTCCACGTATCCTGCCTTATCGCCTTCGAAAATGGCATCGCGGTTAACGAGAAGATTCATGGTAACGCGGGGAAGTTTGTTGTCTTCCACCACAATTACGGTTAAGCCGTTTCTCAACTTGAAGCTCTTGTATTTTCCCAGTTGGATTTCACGTGCCGGACCGGGTTCTGGCATCTGGTTGCGGTCGAATTGTGCAGTCATCGTAAGCGTTAAGAAGGCGCAAATGCTTGTTATAACAAATTTTTTCATCGATTCTTTATTTATCAGTCAAACGAAACACCCCGGTTGTCAAAAACGCTTTGATGCGCAAATAACAGCAAGGATATTTCTCATTGAATTAATGTTTTGGCAATTACTGGCTGTTTTTGGGTAGATAATACAATACCACGCGATTGTCTTTGGTCAAATACTTCTGAGCCACACGAAGCAAATCTTCACGCGTGATGGCGCGATAACGCTCAATCTCGGTGTTGATAAGATTGGCATCGCCGTAGTACACGTGGTAGTCGGCCAAACGCTCAGCAATACCCGCCATGGAGCTGTTTTGTGCAACAAAGCTGTTTTCAAGCTGATTGAGTACTCTTTGGTATTCGCGCTCGCTGATCAATTCGGTACGTACTTTCTCAATCTCGGCATCTACTGCTGCTTCGAGTTCCGCGATGTCTTTACCCATATTAGCCAAGGCAAGTGTGATAAATAATCCGCCGTCTTCAAGGTTGTACGGGAAGGCAAAAACTTGCAATCCGAGCTGAAGATTGTCAACCACCTCTTTATACAAACGGCTTGAACGACCGCTAGAAAGCAATTGCGTAAGCATGCTCAAAGCGTAAGCATCAGGATCGGTTTGGGGAGGCATGCGGTAAGCGGTGAAAATACCGGGTAATTGAATATTATCGAATACGGTATCGCGCACTTCACCTCCTAAAGGCGGCTCAACAATGGTGTTGCGCTTGATTTCAACCTGGCCGCGGGGAATATCGCCGAAGTACAGCTCAATCAATTTTTTGGTTTCTTCAATATCGATGTCGCCGGCAATGGAAAGGGTGGCGTTGTTGGGCACATAAAACTTCTTGTAAAAGTCGATGAACTCACTCAAACTCGCCGCATTCAAATCTTCCATGGTACCGATAGGCACATTTTGGTAGGGATGTTTGCGGTAAGCCCTGCTGAAAATCTCCTCCTGAAAAGAAGCATAAGGCTGATTGTCGATGCGAGAGCGCTTTTCTTCCTTCACCACTTCGCGCTGGGTTTCCACTCCTTTGTCGTCGATGATGGCTTGCAGCATACGATCGGATTCGAGCCAAAGACCGAGTTTTAATTGGTTGGAAGGAAGCACTTGATAGTAATAGGTACGGTCGTGACTGGTATTGGCATTGAGCACGCCACCATTTGCTTGTACGATATTCATGTACTCACCTCGGCCGATATTGGCTGTTCCTTCAAACATCAAATGCTCAAAAAAGTGAGCAAAACCGGTACGTCCTTCTTCTTCATCCTTTGCGCCTACGTGGTACAAAACGGATACAGCCACAATGGGTGTGGCATTGTCTTGGTGAAGAATTACGTGCAGCCCATTGTCGAGGGTATATTCCGTAAATTCAATTTTGGTGTTTTGTGCGTGTACTGTCATAGCCATTCCGATGGATACAAGCAGCATCCCTACTTTCTTCATATTTATTGTTTATTTGGATTTAGATTTATACGTTTGTTGCTCCGCAAAAGGTTTTTTTCTAAAACAAAAACGGGTCGCAAGTTAGTCTTTAATGATGCGCTTATGCAAATTATTCTGTGGCACAGTAAATGTTTTTCTATCTGACTTTGTAACTTCGTTTTTCTCACATTCATTCAAAACCATTTTCCTCATGCGCATTTTTTCTTTGATCTTTGGAATCATTTTCCCTGCGTTGGTATTAGCTCAACCCAAAAAATTACAGCCCACAGTAAAATCCGCCACCTTTTTTCCCGGCGGCGTAGAAATCTCCATGGAAGTTTCTACCGATGCCCGACCCGGAACTCAAGTTTATCAGATTATGGGTTTGCCGGCGGAATTAACAGAAAACGATTTTGTTTTCGATGGTCAAGGCGGTTTCGTTTTGCAGTCAATGCGTTTGAAAACCAGTCCTTTTCTCGATGCTTCAGCCATTGGCAAACTCGCTCCGCAGCTGGAAAAAATGGAAGACTTCAATCGCGATATTGAAAAACTTGAACGCCAGATAGAGTTGGTGCGCAAAGAACGCGAAATGTTGGAAAAAAATAAATCCATTGCCGGACAGCAAACACTCACCGCAGTGGTGTGGCGGGATGCGGTGAATTTCTATCAGGAAAGAATGAAAAATTTGCAAGAGCGCGAAGATCAGCTGCTGCTTCAACACCGGGAGAAAAGACGCGAGCGCTACCGCACGGGTGGAGATATTTCCAAAAGCTTGTATGCCACGCGCCGCAACGAAAAGTTTTTAGAAGTAGAGATTGAAGTAGAAAAAAGCGGAAGCATTCAATTCATGCTTTCCGTGATTTCGCGTGAAGGCGGCTGGAATCCGCAATACGAATTACGCTCACACTTTCCCGAAAATAAATTGGAAGTACTACACCAAGCTACGTTTTTCCAGCAAACGGGTACGGATTGGAAAAATGTGAAAATTCGTTTTACCAATACCATTCCCCAGAAAGTTACCCGCATTCCCGATATCGATGATATTCGTTATCGCGCGCCTTCTTTTAAACAATTTCCCTCTTTCAATCTTGGCGGTTACACCGGCACACTTGCGGGAAAAGTTACAGAAAACAATTCGAGCATGGGCATTCCTTCGGTGAATATTGAACTCATCGACCAGTACGGAAAGGTAATCTCCCATCATAGCACCGACGATAAAGGCTATTACCAAATCAACACCCAAGAGCCGGTGTTTCAGATGAAGGTTTATACTTGGGATTTTGAAATTTATTCGGCTTATCCAACTTCAGAGTTTAGCCAGATAAACTTAACCCGCAGGCGCGGTGCAGTAGGCCGTATGGATGTGTTTAATTCATTTGCTCCGGAAATGGATGTAGAAATAGCAAGTAGAGATGTTAGGAGAATCGGAACTACAGCAGCGGGAGTTTTTTCCAGCGATGATCAGAAACAATCTCGAGTAGCCGGTTATGCTTTTGACCCTGCCGAGGTAAGTTTAGATGCCGGTGCGGTAGTGGTAGAATTACCCGGGACGCATAATTTGGCTTCCTCAGCTGTACCGCGAAGCGTGAAATTGCGTTCTATTTTCCCGGAAAATGTTCGTTATTTGCATGTAGCTGTGCCGCGCATCGGCAACCAAGTGTATTTATCTATGAGCATTCCCAATGCCGGACAGCTGGGAATTTTGACCGGCACGGCACGTGTATTTATTGGAAATCGTCAGGTGGGCAATATAAACATCAACCCCAACGACCGCCGAGATACGCTCGATGTTTCCTTAGGTGAAGACCCGCTGGTGAGCTCGCGCTACATCCCGGATTTTCAATCTTCATCACGCAGAATGTTTAGTCGGAGGGTTACCCAAGAAAACGCTTATACCTTGGAGGTAATAAACCAAAGAAATTCAGCTATTGACCTGGAAATCCGTGATAAGCTTCCCATTTCTTCCAATCCCGACATTAGTTTGAAACCTCTGGAGCTCGAAGGTGGTGTATTCAACTCCGCCACAGGGGGTGTGGTATGGAAGTTTAAGGCAGAAAAAGGAAGCTCACGACGCACGGTGCGCTACGAGTTGAGTTATCCTCACGAGCGATAAGCACTCGAAAGGGCTGGGGGTAAGAGCGCATTCGTGGCTGTTTCCTCCGCGTAGAGCAATGTTGCCTCCAGCCCTTCCCTATGCAACCAATTGTAAAAATTCTGCACTTTATCCATGTCCATTACTCCCCAAGTGTCTTCGTTGCCGTAGTGGGCATTCGCAATGTGCTGACTGGTAAGTACCATGGCTCGTTCTCTCTCGTGCTTAGGCATGTGTTGCAGCAAAATTTCTGCGGCTTCTTCGGGATTGTTTTTGGCGTAAATAAATCCTTTTCTACTGGCGTCCATAAAAGCTCTCAGCAGGTTGGGATATCGAGCGATGCATGATTCACTACAAGCGATGATGGGCGAGTATCCGTAGGGAATTTCAAAGTCTTCCATCTTGAAATAGTTGAGCTCTACACCTTGCATACGCGCCATAACGCCTTCCCAATTATCAAAAATCCAGGTGGAATGCGCTTTATTTTCCAAAAGGGTATTCCAAATGCCCAACTTTTCGGGATA
The DNA here is from genome assembly GCA_051859825.1 of Schleiferiaceae bacterium. Lineage (GTDB taxonomy): Bacteria > Bacteroidota > Bacteroidia > Flavobacteriales > Schleiferiaceae > CSBr16-58. The sequence continues at coordinate 24,171 of JBHYFA010000027.1, read as the reverse complement.
GATAACCTCGATATCCCCATTGCCACCGTCATTTTTTATCATACTACGAACGATGTGGTCTTCGTAACGGGCTTTGTAGGAGGCATAAATTGTATTGTCTAAATCTGCTGGACGTTCGATACCGGAAGATTTCGGGACACAAATTCTACTGAGATCATCTTGAAAAATTGTACCAATGGCGGTGAGCGGAAAAGGCTTTGCTTTGGTGCGAAAGCTCACAACACTTTCCATTGGGCAGAGAGCTAAATCGGCGATATTGAGCTCAAGCTTCTTGGCTGGAGTGAGCTGATAGTTATCCTCATCGGGTGTTTGAATTTCTATATCGATTTTATTTTCTTGATAAAAACCCTTTGCTTGAGCGATATAGAATCCGGTATGGTTGGTGTTGGCTGTCCAGTCGAGAGCTAGTTTTAGTGTGCGCATAATATTTTTTTTAATCGAGGATAAAAGACTTTTTCAATAATCTACATGTCAAGCGTACTTTGCTGGGCGTACGCGTGTTGATAGAAAGCAAAAAATAGTTTGGTGTCCATTTTTTTAAACCCTAAACTTCATTCAAGGTTTATACATTTGTCATAAAATTAGAAAAATGGGGAAAATGTTGGTTGTTTTGGGAGTAATTCTCATTGCTTTGGGATTGCTGTACCAGGCGGGCTTGCTTCACTGGGTGGGCAGATTACCGGGTGATATTCGTTGGGAAAAAGGCAATACCAAAGTATATGTGCCCATTACCACTATGATTATTTTTAGTTTGGTGCTTTCAGCCATTTCGTATTTTGTGCGAAAGTAAAAGTTTGTCTATCTGCTTCAAATGTTTTACTTTCGTCGGGGATTTTTCAATAAAAACATGGCATGGACCTATTTACATTTATTTACACCTCTTCACAATGAAATCCAATAAACTTGAGTTAATTGCCCTAATCATTATTTCATTAGTCGTACTTGGTGCGGTATTCATCACTTTCTTTATGCCTCCCGGAAGTGCCGAAATTGTTTCCAACATTCTACTTAGCGTAGGCGCAGTTACTTACGTTGGGTTTTCGGTAATTAGCTTTCAGCGTTTCGACGCAAAAATTAGTAAGTTGAAAGAAGAAGTGGAGCAATTAAAGGAAGACCTATCGGAAAAATCCAAGTTATTAGACGAGGAAATAGCCAACAGAAAAAGTATTGAGGAAGATAGAAATAGAATAGCGAGTGAACTCGAAGAATCTGAGAACGAAAGAAAACGTCTTGAGGAAGAACTGGCAAAGTCGAGTGAATAAATGCGAATTGATAAGTTTTTATGGGCCGTGCGTTTATTCAAAACACGAGCGCTAGCGGCGGAAGCGTGCAGGTTGGGAAAAGTAAAGCTCAACGACCAAGTGGTTAAATCCTCCAAAACCGTTAGTCCCAATTCCGAAATTGAATTACGGAAGGACGGCATTTTGCGTCAATACCATATTAAAGACCTACCCCCCTCACGCGTGGGAGCACCCAAGGTTGAAGATTACATTACCGACCGAACCTCACCGGAAGAACTCGAACGCTTGGAGTTTATGCGTATGGCCATGAAAACAGCGAAATACAAAGGGCGGCCTACGAAAAAAGATAGAAGAGAATTGGACGAGTTATTCGACGGGTAGAGACGTAGCACGCTACGTCTAGACGTAGCGTGCTACGTCTCTACATTATTTGAACCCAATGTTTGGCGGCCCTACCCGTCCCATCCGCAATTTGATGCCTACACGAAGTCCCCGGGGCTACAATAATTTGATCTTCCTTTGCACCGCGAATTTTAGGAAAAAGAACGAGCTCCCCGATATCCATACTCGTTTGATAATGTTCCTTTTCATAGCCAAAACTCCCCGCCATTCCGCAGCATCCACTGGGAATGATTTCCACGGTAAATCCGGCAGCCTTGAGTACGTCTTTGGTGTAACCCAGTCCACTTAGTGCTTTTTGATGACAATGACCGTGAAGCAAGACTTTCCCTTGTTTGGCTTCCCCAAAATCTTCTTTACGCAAACGACCGCTGTGTAGTTCACGAGCGATAAACTCATCAATCAGCCATACCTTGGAAGCAAGCTCGGCGGCTTTATTGCGTAATTCCGGTGAAACTAAGCGTGGATACTCATCTCTAAAACCCAAGATGGCTGAGGGTTCAATGCCTATAAGAGGTGTCTCGTCCGTTACCACCGCGTGAAAGGTTTTCACATTTCGATCAGCGCGTTTTCTGGCGGTTTTCAGCAAACCCTTGGAAATCTGACTCCTTCCACTAGCCGAATGAGGCAATCGTATAACATTGTACCCCAAGCGCCAAAGCAATTGAATCGCGGACTTGCCCACCTCCACGTCTTGGTAATTGGTAAATTCATCAAAAAATAGATACAAACTCCCCTTGGGGTTTTTGGGGGTAGAAGACCTTTGGTTTTTTTCAAACCATCGGTGGAGAGGCAGTTGGAATTTGGGCAAACTACGCTCGGGAGCAAGGTTTAATGATTTTTTTATCAAAGCGTTGATGCCGGGCAAATTATTTATTCCGTTTACTAAGCTCGGGAAGAATCCTGCCGGCTTGCTAACCACATCGATGTGACCAAGGGCGTAATCGCGTAAAGGGCGCGAATGCGTTTGATAGTACTGGTGCTGAAACTCTGCCTTCATTCCGGCCATATCCACGTTGCTAGGACATTCGCGGGTGCAGCCCTTACAACTCAAGCAAAGGTCGAGCACCTCCTTCAGCTCGGGGTGCGCGAAGGCATTTTCTCCATCGGAAGCATTGGAAATAAATTCCCGCAGGGCGTTTGCTCTTCCCCGGGTGGTGTGCTTTTCTTCGCGCATAGCTTGATAACTCGGACACATCGTACCCCCCGAAGCAGCTAATTTGCGACAATCACCGGAGCCATTGCACTTTTCAGCGGCAGCCAGAAAACCATCCTGACCGTAATCAAAAAAGGTATCTACTTTTTTCAGTGGGTGTTGCGGATCTTCCCGCAGCATGCTATCCATCGGAGGTGCATCGATGATTTTTCCCGGATTGAAAATATTTTGGGGGTCAAAAATCCTTTTGACTTCCTTAAGCAATGCATAATTCTTCTCCCCTATCATAATGGGGATAAACTCGGCTCGCACTCTTCCGTCACCGTGTTCACCCGAAAGAGAGCCTTGATATTTTTTCACCAATCGGGCGGAAGCCTCGCTGATTTGTCTGAATTGCTGAAGATCCGTTGGGTTTCTCAGATCGAGGATAGGTCGAAGGTGGAGTTCACCCGCACCGGCATGTGCGTAATACACGGCTTGTTGGCCGAAGCCTTTCATTAGTTCTTCAAACTCCGAAATGTAGTCGGGCAGATCTTGAAGATCAACGGCCGTATCTTCTATGCAGGCCAGTGCCTTCTTCGGGCCGGGGAGGTTTGCCAGAAGCCCTAAACCCGCCGCGCGTAAATTCCACACCTTAGCGGCATCATCACCCTGAATGATGGGGAAGGCATAGCCCATATCCCTGTCTGATAATGCTTTAATGAGTGCATGGGCCATTTCTTCCAGTTGCGCCAGACTTTCATGCCGAAGTTCGATGGCCAAAATTGCCGCCGGATCACCCTGCACGAAAAAGCGATTTTCCCGTTGTTCGATATTCTCCTTTGTGCAGTCGAGGATAATTTTATCCATCAGCTCACAGGCGTAAGGCTCGAAAGTCATGGCGAGTTTGGTAGCCTCCATACACGAGCGAATGCTGTTGAAATGGGCGGCAATCACCAGTTGATTCTTGGGAGGAAGCGGATCGAGTTTTAACGTAATCTCGGTAGAAAATGCGAGGGTACCTTCACTCCCACAGAGCAATTTTACCGGATTCCAATTTTCGCCGTTGGGATTAAACGGCTGTTGATTGGCCAAAATATCTATAGCGTAGCCGGTATTTCTGCGATGAATGCTCGACTTAGGAAATTCGCGATTTATTTCATCCCTAATTTCTTCCGGACGCAGAAGCTCTTGTAGCATTTCATCATAGGTGCTAGAAGAATTTTCCGCAAATTCGTGAACCGCTCCATTTGCAGTTACCGCTCTAATTTTTAATGTCTTATCACGAGTTGAGCCATAGCGTATGGAGGTACTGCCGCAGGAATTATTTCCGGCCATACCGCCAATCATGCAGCGATTTGCCGTAGAGGTGTTGGGGCCAAAAAACCAGCCGTGTGGTTTGAGGTACTCATTGAGTTCATCACGAATAACACCAGGTTGAACTTTAACGATTCCCTGTTTTTCGTCAAAAGAAAGAATTTTATTCATGTAGCGAGACACGTCCACCACAATTCCGCGACCCACGCATTGTCCTGCCAGCGAGGTGCCGGCTGTTCTAGGAATAAGAGGAATGTTGTTTTTCTGTGCAAAACGCACCAATTCTATTACATCTGCTTCATCTTGTGGAAAAGCCACGGCATCGGGAAGTTCTTTATATACTGAGGCGTCCGTAGCGTAGAGCGTTCGAGTTAGTTTGTCGGTGTGCAAACTTCCTTTCAAGACTTTTTGCAAGGAAGAATAAGAAAGATTCATATGCAGATTAATAGAAAAATTCCCCACAAAGGTACGAGCAGAATGTAGTCAAAAATGGAGAAAAATGACTTGTTTCCGAATGAGCGTAACGAAGCTCTCGGACCTTTTATAGACAGACACTATCTAGTGTCTGTCCATAAAGTCGAAATGTCTAGGCTAGAAAGTTCGAGGACAAGGCATGCGAAATCTGAAAATCAGGGAGTTTACATTAGTAAATGACCTGATTTTCGGATGAGCATAACGCCGTCATCGGACTTTATAGACAGACATTATCTAATCGAAATGTTCGTTTTTACATTTGCACATTAAAATGTCAAGTCGTTGATTAACGTCAAACTTTAGTGGCTCAATTTTCGTTTAGCATTAATATCTATTAGTCAAAAAATGTATCTCATGAGACACCTGTTCACCTTCTTCTTATTGTTATCTTTCAACACACTGCTCTTTTCGCAAAAACTAATTACTCGGGAGGGCTTGATTAAGTTTGAAGGAGAAACCCCGCTGGAAAAAATAGATGCCGTCTCTGACCAAGCGGCAAGTGTACTAAGTTTGGATACTCGAGAGCTTGTTTTTAGGGTTTTAGTGAAAAGCTTCGTGTTTCCAAAAGCATTGATGCAAGAGCATTTTAATGAAAACTATGTGGAAAGCGACACCTACCCCAATGCCATTTTTAAAGGAAAAATCGTTGAAGATATCGACTTTTCTACGCCAGGCACCTACGATGTTAGCATCAAAGGCAGTATGACTTTTCATGGCGTTGAACGCGAAATCGAAACCCCCGCCCAAATTATCGTGAAAAAATCTTCCGTTAGTCTGTCTTCAAGATTTACCATGGCACCGGAAGATTATGGTATAAAAATTCCGTCGGCGGTGAGGGATAAGATTGCGAGGGAGATGATGGTAATTGTTCGCTCCACTTACAATAAATAGTGGCTGGCTATAAAGGTCCGATAGCTTCGTTATGCTCATCAGTTAAAAACCATGTCATCCCGACAAAGACTTGTCGGGACTCCTTGATTTTTAACTATCGCAAGCCTCGCTCTCGAACTTTCTAGCCTAGCCACTTTGACTTTATGGACAGACTCTAGATAAACGTAACCTCTATCTCTATAGTACAAAAATTCAAGACTCTGTTAATTATTTGTGGCTTAATGGTTTTTTGGCGTTCTATTTGTATATTTGCACATTCAAAATGAAGCTATATAAATTTCTATCATGAAAAAACTTATACTACTTGCCTTAATGATTCCCTCTCTCGTATGGGGGCAATCTCTCGAAATACTCGGCTTTGATTCAATTGTTTACGGGCACTCATCCAACTCCATGGACATTTACGGTGCTGCCGCAATTCGCAATAATAGCACCACTGACATTGGTGTAAAAGTAAAGCGCCACGTACTTGATACGACAAATGTTTTAACATCAAGCAATGCAATTTGCTGGGGTTTATGTTTTGCAACTACCGTAGATGAAAGTCCTGATGCGATAACAATTGATGCTGGTACGACCAACTTCAGCGATTTCAACGGACACGTTTATCCACCAATGGATGGTGTGCCAAGAAGCGGACAAATCATGTACACTTTCTTTGATGAGTTAAATCCCAACGATAGTGTTTCTATCACCGTCACTTACGTTACTACAAACACATTTTCAGTTGGTTCATTTGCCCAAAAAGAGTTTAGCATCTATCCTAATCCAACAAGAAATAGAGTTTGGATAGAAGGCAAAAACATCACTACTGGCAATGCAGACGTAATCATTAACGACGTTATTGGTAACACGGTTATGCAAAAAAGCATCAACCTTACCAGCCGACAGCAAATAGATTTAGGCGCTTTGAGATCAGGGTATTACTTTATATCCCTCTACCACGAAGGTAAATTGATCGCTACGAAGCGGGTTCAAAAAATTCAATAAGTTAAATGAAAATCACCTCTTTCGGGTGATTTTCTTTTTTCCCTCGTATGCCAGAGTTTCAGTATTCTACCGAAAAAATCCCTTTATTCGTTCGGCTCATTGTATCAACCTTGAGCGTGTTTTTTGCTGCTCAGTTGCTATCTGGAGTGTCTATTGAAAAATTCACCACTGCCATTTGGGTTGCCATTGCAATAGGTTTACTAAACGCCTTTGTACGACCTATTCTCATTTTGTTCACCCTCCCTGCCACCATTTTCACCTTCGGATTATTTCTATTTGTGATAAATGCCTTAGTCGTACTCATGGCCGACTCCCTGATTCGCGATGGTTTTCAGGTGAGAAGTTTTGGCTGGGCATTGCTTTTTTCGCTATTTGTATCTTTTTTCAACGGCTTGATGTACGCCCTAGGTGGCTATCGCAGAACCAACAAGCATGATCAAAACTTTTGAGGATCCGGTAATCCTACTCTTGGGAAGTAATACCGGAGACCGTGAAGCGAATCTTGCCTTTGCTAGGAATGAGATTGGCAAAATTTTCTCACACAAATTAGCGTTCTCGCGCATTTGCATTACCCCACCTTGGGGATTTGAAGCTGAGCAAGACTTTTTCAATCAAATTGTAGTTGCCTCAGAACTAAACATTCATCCGGAAGAATTACTCAGCCAACTTTTATTGATAGAGCAGCATGCTGGGAGGGTTCGTGAAGAAGGTAAAGGTTACCAATCGCGCAGCTTAGATATCGACATTCTCTACATTGGCCACCTCCAGTACAAGAGTGAATCCCTAGAAATTCCCCACCCACGAACGGCCTTTCGTCGTTTTGCCTTGGCTCCTTTAGCAGAATTATTGCCCCATTTCGTTGATCCCTTTTGGCAAAAAAGCATAGAAGAATTACTGGAAAATTGTGAGGATTCAAGTCCTATCAGTTGGAAGTCTGAGGATTAGATCTATGTCCTATTGTTAGAAAAAGATTTTCAGTTAGGTGGAAAAGCATCATGCAAAAATGTATTTTTACGTAGAATAAACACTGTTTACTATGGCTAAAAACGTTTTTGGCGAAACCCTTATTCCCTGCAGCACCAATCCAATGACCGGATATTTCCGCGATGGATGCTGCAATACCGACGAAAATGATTTTGGAACACACACCGTATGCGCGGTAATGACGGATGAATTTCTGCATTTCAGTTTCAGACGTGGTAATGATTTGATTACCGAGCGCCCTGAATATGCTTTTCCCGGTTTAAAAGCTGGAGATAAGTGGTGCTTATGCGCCTCCCGCTGGGTAGAAGCTTACGAAGCAGGCGTGCCGCCGAAAGTGGTACTAGAGGCTACACACGAGCGCAGTTTAGACTTCGTTGATCTCAGCATTTTGGTCAAACATGCTTGGATTAAATCCGAAAGCTGAGCAGGCTACACTCGTTTTCTCAACGTGCTAAAAAACTCAGGCGTAATACCTAAATAGGAAGCTATATATTTCTGGGCAACTAAGAGTTCAAGCTTGGGAAAGCGCTCTTTAAAAGCCCTGTATTTTTCCTCCGCATTGGCAGATATTTGGCGAATAATCCGCTTTTGGTGGGTAACCAGACTATTTTGAAAAATAATCCGAAAGTATTTTTCAAAAACGGGCGCTTGGGCACAAAGAGCTTCAAAATCTTCCCGAGAAAACAAATATGCTCGGCTATCCGTAAGTGCTTTAATGGAGTAATCCGAAGGTTGGTTTTGGGTAATTGCCTTAATATCACCCGTCCACCAGCCGGAAAAACCAAACATCAACACATGAGGAGCTTTGCCCTCATCTGTAAGGTATGTCATTAAGCACCCTTCAGCAATAAAAATAAAATGGGATGGCGAATCTCCCTGGCGAATTACCATTTCATTTTTTCGGAAATTAGTTTCCTTTCCGAGAGAAAAAAAAATTTCCAAATCGGAGTCTGTGGCGTTCACGTATTCACGGATTACTCCACGTAAATCTTTTGCCTTAAGGATGTCCATTCTTTTACTGGTCTAAATCTTTCTTATCACCCTCGTTCGCGTAGTCACGCAACTTATTGCCCACAAAAGTTCCCTGAATGATTTGATCCTGGAAATCTTTCATGGCCGAAGGTGAATGTGGAATTAGTATCGAAGTGTTTTTAGAATTTGCACCAACATTATTGATGGTGTCAAAATATTGGGTAAGTAGCACGAACTGCATTACTTCCTCGTGGGTAACATCCTTCAGTGAGCGCTGAAAGTCTTCAACGGACTCTTTAAAACCACGTACAATTTCCAAACGCTGCTTGGCAATACCTTCACCCGAAAGACGCTTGCTTTCGGCCTCCGCCTCTGCTTCTTTCACTACACGAATTTTGTAGCCTTCAGCCTCTTCCATAGTCGCGTATTTCTCGCGCTTGGCGGCGTTGATTTTATTCATGGCCACTTTCACTCTATCGTCGGGATCGATGTCGGTAATGAGTGTTTTCACGATTTTAAACCCGTATTCTTCCATCGCCTCACGCAGGTTTTTGGCAACCGCCAGAGCGATGTCTTCTTTTTTGGCAAACACATCATCCAAGTCCATCTTTGGAACTTCGGAGCGTACATCATCAAAAACGTAGGAAGATATCTGGTTGCGCGGATTGTCTAGACTGTAAAATGCCTCGCGCACCCTTTCTGATTTTACCTGAAACTGCACACTTACTTTCAAACGCACAAAAACGTCGTCTTTGGTTTTCGTTTCAACCTCAACATCGAGCTGCTGTACACGCAAGTTTACTAAACCCGCTTTTTTATCAATAAAAGGAACGATAATCCCGATACCTGGCTGAGCAATACGGGTGAATTTACCGAGGCGCTCAACTACTACTGCTGTTTTTTCTTTTACAATGATTATTGCCTTAAGCACAACAATAAGTGCAACGAAATAAATGGCTAATTGAGGGAAAATATTTGGATCCATAGTTGAAAATTTTGTCAAAGATAGTTGCTTCGTGCCCTAAAGTAAAATTTATGTGAGCGCTATTTACGTTAATATTAAGAATGCGTTCTCAGAGTTTTATGCATTGGAATTAATAGACAATTGTTTGCGCCGTACTATCAACACTAAAATTTATAATATCTTGCATACTTGTTCTGTGATTGAAAAAGGTTAAGATGTACTCGGAATTTGGATAAACAAGTATATCAATATTTTCATCACTCTTAATTTCCGTAGAGCTGATTGATGCTAATCCAATAAAACAGCCGCCGGAACGCCGCGACAAACCCATAATAAACTCTTTTCCAGCCAATAAAGTCGAATCTTGAAGTGCGTTTGATAAATCGATACTTATTGGGATGGTTGGAGGATTTACATACACGACAAAATCCTGTTCTCTATTTTCAAATATCCGCTCTGAATAACTACATAACACCATACTTCTTTCATCATCATAAACCTCAGCTAGAACATAAATAATGGATTGAGTGCCTTCACTGGAGAAGTACTTGATTCGAGCTTTACCAAATATATCCGTTACATAAGAGGCTCCTCCAATACCGCTACCTTCTTGCATTTCGCTTTCGTATTGATCATCTTGGGAAAGCAATAATCGAATATTACTAACTGGATTTCCATTTGTGTCTAAAACCTCTAGATTAGCCACAGAAAGAAAACCTCCTTCATCCGTGCAAGAGGTTAAGGAGATTAATACAACGGAAAAAAGTAGTAAAAATATTCTTCTTACAAAATAAGTCATAACTCAAAATTTTTACATGAACCGGTAAGCTAAGATAAAGCGAAAATACGGGTAAACCACTGAATTAAAATCAAGTAGCCCAAAAGTAACTATGCCGTCCGGTGAATAACCATTAAAGGGATCTCTAGGCCCATCTAAACCACACCTTGAATGCTCCGCAACTTCTAAATCTCTGAGGCGATAATGATAGAACAAACCAATATCAAAAGCTAGATCAAAATAATGATTATCGGTTACTGGAGTTAAATGTCCAAGGCGAATTGCTGCTCCAAGACGCAAGGTTTGAGTTGCTGTTGTAATGCGTTCTAAATTCTCGCAGACACACACTGAGCCATTAAAACGACTTTCCGTGCAAAGACTATAATTATGATTGAAAGCAAACCAACCCGCAGAACCCCGATAACCATAATAAAAACCTGATCGATCATTGAAAAAATGTGTAATTCCCAACTGAAAGTCCAAAGAAGGAAAAGGACCCATAAGAGAATTATAGTAATTTAAAGGGTAATTTGTTTGGATTACATCATTTGAATTAAGTAAGGCAAAACCAACATCAACACCAAAATCAACCAGCTTATCATTTGTATTAACTATAACAACTCCAAGGTTAACGGCAGGGTGTGTTCTTAAAAATGATAAAAAGTTGGTCTGATAACCGATTTTATTTTTTGAAACGTGCTGAGCTTGTAGGAAGCCAAAAGCTAGAAACAAAAATGCCAGTGGAATAGCTTTGTTCATAACACACATTTTATCTTGTTACAATGCCTTGATCAATTGTCATTTATAGGGTCTGGACAAATGTATGGAAAAAATTGAAGTGAAATAAGGCTTTGTAATATTTTACTTTATTAAGCGGTCACTTGGCTTTAAAGAGCCAGGTAACCGCTTAACACTAGTGCTTATTTCGCCCTTTATGCACGCGGACTTTTTGCGTAGCATAATGCTTACTGTCGATTAATACCGTTAAACTGACCATCTGATTTGCCGTTCCCGCGGGAATTTCAACATATACCTCCTCGTAAGGCATGATGGTTTTTGATGCGGAGAAAAGTGTTTTGCCAGATATATCTGTTAGTGTGTACTTCACTTCAACGACATCCTCATTTGCTACACTAAAATGAATTTCCGAAGAAGCTGGATTGGGAGCAACACGTAAATTAAATTTGGGTTTAGAATCAATTTTTGTTAAAGACACATCCGATTCGTTTATTAAATAAACCGCAAATATCGCCGGGTCAGCAGAGGTAGTGCTGGTTTGGTTTTGCGAAAATGGATTCAAACTCGGACTGAATATTCCGCCTACCATGTGCCCCAATAAGATTGTATCATCGGGAATCTGGTGCAACCAAATCAACTTTGATTCGTGCATAGGTAAATGTTTGTTGTGAATGAACTCTGAACTCGCTCCTTGTAAAGCGGGCATCTGAGTGCCAAATGCGTGCTCATGAAAAGTTCCATTGCCGTCGCGGGTGAGCAAACTAATGGTTTTCACAAAAGGAACGTTATTGTCTTGTGTAAGCTGACCCGTGGCATCATTAAAATAATACTGACTCATTCCGCCGAGGAAAATGCTGTAATTACTGGATGTTGAACTATCATAAAGTGCAACTTTTGAACCGTGGTAATGACTCAAATACTGCTCAAAATTTGTGTGTGGAATGTAGGTGCTATCCGTAATATCTACAGGATATAAAAAGGGTAAATCAGCTTGGGGTTGAAACACACCAGCAGAAATTGTGTAACCAAACTTGCCTCCGGGAAGCAATTGTGGAATAAGGTTGTAATCCCTTCTGCGCAAATGAGTAGGATCGGTATCTGTACGGTAATCACTAATTATAATGCTGGAACCGCTGTTGTTTATTTTAAACCTGCGCACTTGATTCGTATAAGACTGTGTATAGGTTGGATTTCCCATGGGATTATAACGTCCATCAAAACGATGTCCGCCAACTACAATAAAGTCATCACCAATTTTTCCCATTTGTCCACCGGTAATGGCAAAGTTTTGATTCGTGATTTGCTTAAAGTAAGCGTTGATTGGAGTTCCTTGAATAACCGCATCCATTAGGGCCGATACATGAATTGAAGTTAGATGTGGAAAAGTCAAATGATCTGATTGACTGGCAGAAAAAGCGTAGCCCCCAAGAAAGTAAAGCGTATCTGCATCCTGATAAAAGTTCATGTTGGTAGATTGCAGTTGCTCTCGAATACTCGTACTTAAACCCGTAATGGATGCAGACCAGACTTGTTCGTTGTAAACATCGATAACGTAGATATCGGTGTTATTATCCGATTGAGGAAAAGCATTAAATGGCTGACGAGCGTGTAAACCATCTTTTCGTCCACCAATAATCAGCCACTTATCATCGTGCTGGGCAAATGCAAAAGAGTGAAGTGCCGGCACGCCTTGAAAGCTGACTTGCTCCAAATGCACACTGTATTTGAAATCGTTGATTTGGCTAAATGACACCATGCTAAAAAGCAAAAAAATAGAAGCCAAGCTCCATTTTCTACGAGGAGTAGTTTTTTCCATGATTGAGAATGTAATTAAACAAAGTTATTTCGGCAAACAGAATAAAAAAGTGACGGCAATCACATTTAAACGTACAACAAAAATTTATTGCTTTGGTTAGTGCACATTTGTCTATAACTCTTGAGGCATAATAAATCACGTTTCTGTTATTCGCAACGCGAATTTTGTTTGAAATAGTTTTGTAATAATTATTTTACCTGTATATTTGTAAGGTAATTTGCGCAAATTATACATCCTTTTCCTTTAAAGCATTCCAAATCAAAAAACGTCCTATGGAAAACAGAAACGAAATCATACTTTATCAAGCTGATCATTTTGCCGAGCGCATCGAAGTCATCATTGAAAATGAAACGGTTTGGTTAACACAGGCTCAAATGGCGACGCTTTTTGGGCAGTCTAAACAGAATATTAGTTTGCATATAAATAATTGCTTTAGAGAAGGTGAGCTTACTAAAGAGGCAACTGTCAAGGATTCCTTGACAGTTCAATATGAAGGCAAAAGACAGGTGAAACGCCGATTAGAATACTACAACCTCGATGTAATCATTTCCGTAGGGTATCGAGTAAAATCTAAACAAGGCACCCTCTTCCGTATTTGGGCAACCCATGTTCTCAGAGACTATCTTCTCAAAGGCTACGCCCTGAATCAGCGAATGAACAGAATAGAAAATAATTTCG
>JBHYFA010000027.1:0-10694 GCA_051859825.1 Schleiferiaceae bacterium | reverse complement strand
ATGGTTTGCCTTTTCAAAGATGGAGGGAATGACGGAAATGGTGTTGGGTAATTTGCGCAAATAGCAACATTGCATAGCTTTAAAGAATTCAAAAAAACGTCCTATGGAAAACAGAAACGAAATCATACTTTATCAAGCTGATCATTTTGCCGAGCGCATCGAAGTCATCATTGAAAATGAAACAGTTTGGTTAACGCTCAATCAAATATCTCAACTATTTAATAGAGACAAGTCGGTCATTTCAAGACATTTAAAAAATATTTACAAAGAGGGTGAGTTAATCCGAAAAGCAACTGTTGCAAAAAATGCAACAGTTCAAATAGAGTCAGGACGTAAAGTAACCAGAGAAATTGAATACTATAATCTCGATGCAATTCTATCAGTTGGGTATAGAGTAAACTCTAAACAAGGCACCCTCTTCCGTATTTGGGCAACCCATGTTCTCAGAGACTACCTTCTCAAAGGCTACGCCCTGAATCAGCGAATGAACAGAATAGAAAATAATTTCGAAGACTTATCCCAGGAGGTAAAAAAAATATCTTTACACATCAAATCCAACGAACTTCCCAAGCAGGGTATTTTATTCAATGGCCAGATGTATGATGCCTACAGCTTTACAGCAGGTTTGATACGAAGTGCAAAAAAGTCGATTATTCTCATAGACAATTACATTGATGATACGGTATTGACACTCCTTAGCAAACGAGAAAAAAACGTTTCCGCCTCCATCTTCACCAAAGCCATCAGTAAACAGCTCAGACTCGACCTGCAAAAACACAACACTCAGTATCCTAAAATTAACATCCATCAATTTACAGATGCACACGACCGCTTTCTCATTTTGGATGAAAACCATGTTTACCACTTCGGCGCATCCCTTAAAGATTTGGGTAAAAAATGGTTTGCCTTTTCAAAGATGGAGGGAATGACGGAAATGGTGTTGGGTAATTTGAAAAAATTATAATCAAAATACGATAAATTGCGTCACTGCCATAACTCAAACTTTATGAATTAGCTTTGCCTCTTTCAAAAACTTCCAACATTGAAGGCATTACTTGTTTCGCTTTTTATTTCCTTAAGCAGTCTGAGCATTGCCCACCCCTTCTACGTTTCGGTGCTAGAAATGCGTTTTAATCCGCAGAATTACAGCCTCGAATGTGCCTTAAAAATTTTTACCGACGACCTGGAAAACGCCCTCGAACATTCCTTGGGCGCCAAGAAACTCTACCTCAGTGAAACCCGCGAACACCCCGAAGCCGACTCCCTAATTTGGCATTACATCCAACAGCGATTGAAAGTAAATGCCCTGCCCATGACCTACGTAGGACGCGAAGGCGATATTGATGCGCAATGGATGTATTTTGAGATCGCTTTGCCGAAGAATACGGAAAACATCGAACTGAAATGGAGCACGTTAATCGAAGTGTTACCCGGCCAAAAAAACATTCTCCACTGGCAAGGAACGGGCAAACAACGCATGTATATTTTTGATAAAAAAAACCTACTCTACATTCTATCTTTGCGCTCATGAGTACATTTGAAGCCTACCTCAAACTCGGCTGGAGCCACATCCTCGATATTGAAGGATTCGACCACATGCTTTTTCTCGTGGCATTATTGGCACTATACACCATCCGCTCGTGGAAACCGGTGCTCATTCTCATAACGGCCTTCACCATTGGGCATTCGATTACGCTGCTCATCACCGGACTTAAAGGCCCTCTGATTCCCGGCGATTGGGTGGAATTTCTCATCCCCATAACCATTCTGCTTACCGTACTCGGAAACCTCCTAGCAGCCAACCAACGCAAAGAACCCAAAGGTTTTACTTGGCGCTACGCCCTGGCAGGCATCTTCGGACTCATCCACGGTATGGGCTTTTCCAATTTTTTCTCCGAACTTATGGGCAAAGACGCCGACATCCTCATGCCTCTACTGGCATTTAACGTGGGCATCGAACTCGGGCAAATTGTCTTCGTAGTGATTTTGCTGATTGTCCAACTTCTTCTGATAAAACTCTTAAACATGCAAACCCGCAGCTGGAATCTAGTGTTATCCGGAGCAGCCGGTGGCGTAGCACTCTTATTATTATTCGAAAATTATCCCCTGTAATGCGAAATTTCTATCTTCTTTCTTTGACTTTGATTTCCTCGTTTGCAATGGCTCAATTGCCGGTAAATCGCGCCACGAAATTTAAGCAACTCTACGAAGAACTCCCCACCCCCAATAATTACCGAACCGCATCAGGCGCTCCCGGGCATGAGTACTACCAGCAGCGGGCCGATTACGATATGGACATCACCCTCGATGATGAGAATCAACGCATTTACGGTGAGCAAACCATTACCTATTTCAACAACTCCCCCGACGAGCTTACTTACCTCTGGGTGCAGCTCGATCAAAATATGCGAGCCCGGAACTCCATGACCAAGAAAATTGAAATGAACTCCCTCGGCGAACGCGTTTCTACCGCCCAGCTCCAACGCATGATGAACGATTTTGACGGGGGCTTCAAACTCGATTTTGTGCAAGGAACCAACGGCAGAGACCTTACATACACTGTCAACCATACCATGATGCGCATCGATTTGCCCCAACCCTTGAAGTCGGGCGCACGCTTTTCGTTTAAAATTAAATGGTGGTATAACATCAACGACCGTATGCAAATTGGAGGTCGTTCCGGGTTCGAGTACTTTGAGGAAGACGACAATTACCTCTACACCATTGCCCAGTTTTTCCCAAGAATGGCCGTATATAACGAGGTTGAGGGTTGGCAAAACAAACAGTTTTTGGGAACGGGAGAATTCACCCTGCCTTTCGGAAATTACAAAGTGAAGATTACTGTACCGGCAGACCACGTGGTAGCGGCTACCGGCGAATTGCAAAATGCATCTTCCGTACTTACTCGTGAGCAGCGCAATCGTTTAGCTCAAGCCCGAAAAAGCGATACTCCCGTGCTCATCATCACCCAAGAGGAGGCCGAGGAAAACGAAAAAAGTAGAGCAACAGGAAAGAAGACGTGGGTATTTCATGCGGAAAACGTACGCGACTTTGCCTTTGCTTCCTCAAGGAAATTTATTTGGGACGGGATGAACGAACCTACTGGCGGGAAAGATGTGCTGTGTATGAGTTTTTACCCCAAAGAAGGAAATCCACTTTGGGAGCGGTATTCCACCAAGGTCGTTGCCCACACCGTAAAAGTGTATTCCAAGCACACCATCGACTATCCCTATCCGGTGGCCATTTCCGTGCATTCCAAATGGATTGGGATGGAATACCCCATGATTTGCTTCAATGGTGGACGTCCTGAGCCCGACGGAACCTATTCGGAAGCCACGAAGTACGGAATGATTGGGGTGATTATCCACGAGGTGGGTCACAACTTCTTCCCGATGATTATCAATAGCGATGAGCGCCAATGGACGTGGATGGACGAGGGTTTGAATACCTTTATGCAGTTCATTACCGAGCAGGAATGGGATGTTGACTACCCCTCTCGTCGTGGGCCGGCACACAAAATTGTGGATTATATGCGAGGCGACCCGTACGGGATGGTACCCATTATGACCAATAGTGAGAGCATTTTGCAGTTTGGCAACAACGCCTACGGAAAGGCCGCCACGGCGCTCAACATTCTGCGTGAAACCATCATGGGCCGGGAGCTTTTCGACTATGCCTTCAAAGAATATGCGCGCCGCTGGGCATTTAAGCATCCTACGCCGGCCGACTTCTTCCGTACGATGGAAGACGCCTCTGCGGTGGATTTAGACTGGTTTTGGCGGGGTTGGTTTTACTCTACCGATTATTGTGATTTAGGCTTACATGATGTGCGTTGGTATCGCGTCAACACCAAAGACCCTGATGTGGAGCGACCTCTGGAGCGCGCGGCAGCCGAGAGAGAAAATCGAGGTGTAACTTTCGACCGCAATCAGGAAATGCGTGGTAAAACGGTTGTGGATACCGATCCCGAAACCCGCGATTTCTATAACAACCCCGAGCGTTTTAAGGTAAATGCCCTCGATCGCATAGAATACCAGCGCTACCTGTCCATGCTCGACGAAGATGAGCGTCGATTGCTCAATTCTGACCTCAACTTCTACGAGATTCACGTGCGCATGATAGGTGGATTGCCCATGCCGGTTATCCTAGAATTTACTTTTGAAGATGGGAGTCGTAAGGTAGAGCATATTCCCGCCGAAATTTGGCGCAAGGGCGATACCATTGCCACCAAGGTGTATTGGTTTGAAAAAGAAGTTACCGGCATCATCCTCGATCCCTTCCTAGAAACCGCCGATGTAGATCGCAACAACAACTACTGGCCACCCCGCATGGAGCCCACCCGCTTTGAATTATTCAAGAGCCAAGGAACAGGTCGCTACGGCAGAAGACCGAGTGAAAATCCTATGCAACGAGTGAGAAAGGCAGAGGAGATTATGGGGCAGTAAAGATAATTCAGGAATAAAACGATATCTTTACCACATGGAATTATACCTTATCCCATGCGTCCATTTGTACGAACTATTTTCATTTTCCTTCTAATAGCAGGTACTGCAATGTACGTTTTTTGGAAATTCTACGCTGAGGATATGGCGGTGGATATTTTCCAGAACCAAATGGAAATGATTGCCACTGATACATGGGAGTCGGAGGTCATATATAATCCCGGAACCACAGATTTTGATCTCGTTCGCAAAAGAGTAGTGCTTCGCGATTATTCGCTTTACGTTATTCAAGACGGCGATACGACAGCAGCCCTGATTTTTCCGTTGATCACATTAAGTTGGAAAAGCACCTCCGCCTTATTGCTTGAGAAGAGCTTGCCATTGAAACGTGTGAAAATTGAGAATCCCAAAATCCGATACTCCAATCTCGCCACCATCAAAGAAAAAGAGCAGGTAAATAACCTGAACTTGAGCATAGAAAGCATTGAATTACTAGAGGCTGAAGTGGTGTACGAAGACGTTCAATCCTCTGAAAAACTCTCTGCGGTGGCTTCGTTTACAATCAGCGATTTTGCCTTTGATTCTAGTCTTCCTTTCCATTTCGCCAATGACATACTGCGCAAAGCCAAGGGTAGTATTACCCAAATAGAAAGTGCGTTGAGCGATGGATTTCACCAAATACGTCTTGAAGAACTCATTTTCGACGGAAAGCAAGGAGCTTTGCATACTAGAGGATTGGTATTTGAACCAAAATACGACAGGAAAACCTTTGCCAGAAAACGCGGTGTGCAAACCGATCACATTGTGTTTACCGCTGACTCTCTAAGTATTAGTAAAACCAATTTTGCGGATAACGACACATTAAAGGCCGAAAGCATTACGATTTTTAGCTCAAAGCTGTTAGCCTATCGCGATAAAAACTACGAGATTCCCAACGATCGTTTTGTGGCCATTCTCGTTGATAAGCTCATGGAGTGGGATATTCCCATTTACATCGAACAGGTAATTCTCAAGGACGGCCGTATTGAATACGATGAACTTGGCCAAGGAATGGAAACACCCGGGAAGGTGAAGTTTACTCATTTAGATGGCAGAATTTCAATGTTGACCAATTTACCTGATCTCATTGATGCTGAGGATAAACAGCTTATACTTGAAGCCCAAGCGCGTTTGTACGGCAAGGCAGTACTTAGCGTTCAGCTGAGTTATGATTTGCTTTCAAAAAATGGTAATTTTCTAGCCCGTGGAAGACTAGGGTCAATGGATTTGCAGGAATTAAACAGCATTCTCACGCCCTTAGCAAATCTCAAAATTGCTCGTGGCACATCGGAAGTTGTGTATTTCACTTTTGGTGGCACGCGAAATCAATCCAATGGTGAATTAATATTCCGTTATAATGATGTAAAGTTGGAGTGGGATGACAACAGTAAAAAAGTCCAGCTTTTCCTGAAAAACACCTTAACCAATTTAATACTAAGTTCCTCAAACCCCAATAGGCGTGGGCAGCACCGCATTGGAGCCATTAGCTTTGAGCGTGACACGCGAAGGTCCATGTTCAATTACTGGTGGAAGTCGTTACAAACCGGCTTTATGTCCGTACTGGGAGAGAGGGAAGCGAAGGAGATTGTTGAGGAGTAAGTGAGCTAAATAATGTCTGTCTATAAAGTCCGATGACGGCGTTATGCTCATCCGAAAATCAGGTCATCCCGACAAAGACTTGTCGGGATGACTGGATTTTCAATTGAGCATAACGAAGCTATCGGACTTTATAGACAGACACTAAATAGTCTTTGTTTTCTCCCTATAAATTTACAAATAGTTCTGGCTCTGGAACATTCACCCAGCAACAAAATCTCAATTCCGGCTGGTTGATGGTTGGAGCGCTCATATTCGCACTACTCGCCGCTGGCGCAGCCTATGGCGTGAAAAAGAAAATGAGTTCGAATAAATAAAAATTCTGTTTTGAAACTAAACCCGGCAAAAGCCGGGTTTTTTTTGATATAAACCAAAACCATACTTCACCAACTTTCACACACTAATAACACATTTGGAAATAGTTTTGCAAAATGAAACACGCACTATTCCTTACGCTCTTACCAATATTGGTGTGCTTCCAACTCAACGCGCAAAATCGCGTGTATGTCACGCCTAGCGGAAATGGCTCCGCCGATGGGTCTTCGTGGAGTAATGCGCGCCCAGGAAATCAAATTCAAAATGCCATCAATGGTTTAACAAACGGCGGAGAAGTATGGATTGCCGCTGGAACCTATCTTCCCACAGAAACCTACGACAACAGCACGATTACTCGGAGAACGGCTTTTACCCTGCGCTCTGACGTGCATCTTTACGGGGGATTTTCCGGTACAGAAACCGACACTGCGCAACGCAGCGACTTTGGCGATGGCGGCAGCAACGAAACCATTCTCAGTGGTGATATTGGTGTTCCCGGTGACAGCACCGACAACGCCTTTCATGTGATATGGGGGCCATCCGGCATTACCAATGCCCGCATAGATGGCTTTAGCATTCGCGACGGTGTGGCCAATGGCGGTAACTTCAACGACAGAAGTGGTGGTGGAATACACATTAATAACGGAACAGTCGTTTCGCAATGCGTGATCAAAAACAATTACGGCCAAGCCGCCGGAGGAGGCGTTTTCATCCGCAGCAATAACGAGATGTACCATTGTGTCATAAAAGAAAATCATTGTGATGACCAAGGAGGTGGCGTGTATTTCTCGCATTTCAACTTATCGAGCAACGTAGAGCCCATTGCCGAAAATTGTTTATTCTTCAACAATACCTGCAACTCCGAAGGTGGTGGCGCACATTTACGCGGAGGCGGACAGGTTTACAACAGCCGTTTTATCGGGAATTTCGCCGTAAGAGGTGGTGGCGCGTATGTCCATAACCAAGGCGATGTGGTCAATTCCATTGCGGCAAACAACCGAGCCACCATAACCGGTGGAGGCTTCCATATCACCGGTGGAAACATCATCAATACAACCATCGTGCGCAATCAAGGCGGTCAAAATAATGGCGGTGGCGTGTATAGATCCGGTACGGGTTTGGTGCAAAACTCCGTGCTATGGGGAAATAGTCACCAGTTTCGCTATCTGGGAAGCGGTATTGCCATCGAACACTCGGCGATGCAACCGGGACATAACATTCCGGCCGGTGGACTCGGCTCAGGCGTAATCATCATTTCCAATCAAAACTCGGGAACCGATCCCGCAGTATTGTACCCCAACTTTGTAAGCCCAACCGCGACCTTCGGCCTTGACCCAAGCAATCCGGCCGCCCCTCTCACGGCAGACTGGAACATCACCTGCGAATCGGCCCTGATTGATGGTGGTGATAGCACGCTCGTTCCCGCCGGTTTTAATGCTGATTTTGCAGGCAACCTCCGCTTTGTCGATGGTAATGGCGATGGATCCGCACAGCCCGACTTAGGCGCCTTTGAATACACACCAGCTTTAAGCGACTCCGTCACCATTTGTCCGGGCGACACCATCGTACTTGGAAGTCAAATCATCACCAGCAGTGGCGTTTACAACGACACCATCCCCGGCTCAGGCAACTGCGATTCCATCATTCAGTTGGTGGTGAATGTACTTATTGCCGACTCCGCCTTTTTCCAAGAGCAGATTTGCGAAGGCGATGTCTTTAGCTTCCGTGGACAAACCTTCACGTCAACCGGCACGTATATCCTGACCACGCCAAGCCCTTCCGGCTGCGACAGCATTCTCCAACTCACGCTTGATGTGGCTCCCGTGGACACCGTTCAGTTGGCAGACACCACGGTATTTGAAGGACAAAACGCTACCTTTTTTCAAATCCCCATCGACAGCACGGGTACATATAGTTTTACCGAACAAAGTTCCAGCGGCTGTGATTCCATCATCAAACAAAACATCACTCTATTGGATGTTGACAGCGTTCTCAATGAATCGTTTTGCTCCGGAAGCAGCTTTTCGTTTCTAGGCAGTCAGCTCGACTCTGCCGGTGATTACTTTTTCATTTTGGCCGACAGCACCGTGCTAAAACTCATTCTCAGCGAAGACGGTGGCGACACCACGGATCTTGGCAATGTATTTATCAGTCAGGGAACAAGCTTTAACTTCTTTGGCACCAATATCAGTACGCCGGGCACATACTACCACACCACAACGACATCAAACGGTTGTGACAGCGTATTGCAGATTTCGCTTTACTACAGAAAATACGTAACCATTACCGGTGCAGGTGCCCAAAACGGCAACAGTTGGAGCTCGGCTTACAGCGCCTCTCAACTTCAATCCGGTATCGACGGACTGGCATCGGGCGGTGGCGGACAGGTATGGGTGGCTAAAGGCGTTTACAAACCGGGAAACCTTCGCAGCGACAACTTCTTCCTTCGCACGGGAATTGAATTGATTGGTGGATTTGAAGGAAACGAAACCGATACCGCACAGCGCAGCGATTATGGTCTTAACGGCGCCAACCAAACGGTACTCAGTGGCGACATTGGTGTCGTAGGCGATTCCACGGACAATACGTTTTATGTCATTATTCAAAACACTGCCGGCTACGCCATGATTGATGGGTTTGTTATTCGCGACGCCCAAGGCATTGGATTTAATGCAGAAGGAGCGGGTGTGGTTATGCGACCCGGAGGTGTTTTGCGCAATTCCGTCGTTTACAAAAACTACAGCGAATATAAAGGCGGCGGAATGTTTGCCAACGGCGCCCTTGTTGAATACACTTCGTTTATAGGCAACCGCGCGAATAATTACGGCGGAGCGGCTCTGGCTCGAAACGCTACATTTCGGCATTGTTATTTTGAAAACAACCGCAGTGGTACCGGTGGTGGGGCTTTGCAGTTAGAACTCGAAGATGTCATCGTCGACAGTTGTGTTTTTGAAAGCAATCAAGTGGAAGGTTACGGCTGGGGAGGCGCCATTTCCATTGAAGGTTCTAATAATGCCGCCAGAATACGGTACTGTACATTCAACAACAACAGTGCAGTGTTGGGTGGCGCTGCGTACAACTTAACCTTAGCCAGCAGCTTTAGGTATGAGCATTGCGTCTTCACCAACAATCATGCACCTAACTTTACTGGGGTATCCGGTAGCATGTCGGAAGGGACAGGCGGTGCGATGAATTTAAGAAGCGCAACCGTTGTAAATTGTACGTTTTCAAACAACAGCGCCAGAAGAGGTGGCGCCGTGTGGGTTGGAGAAAATGGGGTTATTGATTCGTGTACGTTCAACAACAACACCTCTTCGCTCAGAGGAGGTAGTATCTATGGCTGGGACAACGGTTTGGTAAAAAACAGCACCATTAACGGTGGGCAAGCCTCACAGGGCGGTGGCGCATTTTTAGAAGGCACTTCAAGAATTGAGCACTCCATTATCCAAAACACCACATCACCAAATGGTGGGGGTGTACTCGTTGAAGCCGACGCATCGGTCAATCACAGCATCATCACCGGTTGTAGCGGTGCAGCCGGTGGCGGAGCTCAAATTAGAAACGGAGGATTGATTTATGACTGCGACATTTTTAACAACACCTCCGGTAACGGTGGCGGTGTAAACATTCGTCCAAACGGCGGCCCGGTCATCAACAGTCGCATTTATAACAACAGCGCAAATACCAATGGTGGTGGGGCATTTCTCGCTTTAGGCAATGGCCCCGGTGGCGAACTCATCAACACCAATATTTACAACAACCACGCTGGACAAGATGGGGGTGGTGTGTATCACAATTTTGGCGGTCATACCATAAATACCAACGTCAGCAGAAATTCCGCCAACCGCAATGGCGGTGGTGTTTTCATCAATTTTAGAGGAGATGTTCGCAACAGCATCGTTTGGGGTAACAGCTCACAAATCGCGACATCAACCACTGGAACGGCTATCAGCGTTGACACCTCTGCCGTACAGGGCGGTTATACCGGACGAGGATTTGGAAATCTCATCGTCGACATCGACACCAACAATGCGGGAACGGACACCCTTAACTACGTAAGATTTAATCAGCCAACGACTTTTGTTGGACGTCCCTCCTCCTCTGCAGATTCACTGGAAATGGCGCAATCGGACTGGAACCTCCTCTGCGGCTCGGCAGCCATTGACGCCGGAAATAACCTGACCTTGCCCGACACCATTACCCAAGATCTATTGGGCAACGACCGCTTTGTGGCC
The DNA here is from genome assembly GCA_051859825.1 of Schleiferiaceae bacterium. Taxonomy (GTDB): domain Bacteria; phylum Bacteroidota; class Bacteroidia; order Flavobacteriales; family Schleiferiaceae; genus CSBr16-58. The sequence continues at coordinate 67 of JBHYFA010000027.1, read as the reverse complement.
GGTAATGGTACCAATGCCATTGTGGACTTCGGACCCATTGAGGCGAACTTCAACTACTACGCATCGG
>JBHYFA010000026.1:0-31536 GCA_051859825.1 Schleiferiaceae bacterium | reverse complement strand
GCACGGTTGTGCGTCTTTTATGAAATTGGAAACGGAAGCAAGGAACGGAAACGATTGGTGTATTTAGCGATGGGTGATGGGTTATGAGTAATGAGTAATGAGGGTTGAGTGATGAGTTATGGGTGGGAGTTGAGAGTTAGCGCTTAATAATTACGCTGACTTCGAGTACAATTTTTTTTCCCAGACGATTTTCTAGTGATTGCTTGATTTCGTCAATTTCGTCGGTGCCTAAATCGTGGTCGGTAATGATCCGTACGGAAATGGTGAGCGGGTTGAATTGGGTAACGCTAATGTCTTTGAGCATTACGTTTTCTTTAAATTCGTAGGAATGGATAGCCTCGATGATGTTGTCTTCGTAGACCATGCGGTAAAAACCAAAGCCAAGGGGTAAACTAAGGAGTAAAACGCTGATTGAGGCGATGATGAGTCCTTGTTTGGCTAAACGAAACGGACTAAAACCCAAAAATAAAAAGGTGATAGCACCGGCGAGTACCATACCGGCTAAATTGGTGAGCAGGAGTAAACTGGCGCCAAAAAACACCGAGGCATTCAACCAGCCTAAACCAATACCGGCAACGGCAAGTGGAGGCACAAGCGCTACCGCAATCGCTACACCGGCAAGGGTTTTGGCTACTTCCTCTTTATTTCTAAATCCAAAGATTTGGCAGATAACGAGTTTCCATCTTCTGATAACTCAAACGCCTCCTCACAGGTGAGCGTAATTTTATTGGTCTTTACGTGTCCGGCGTAAGGGGGTAGTTTTTTCTCTTCCCACCAAGAACGAATAGCAAAGAGCATCAGACCACTTACGCTTCTTGGACTAACAAAAATGGCGTGGAGCATTCCGTCGTTTACAAACGAACTTTGTAGCATGAGTCGGGATAATAAGGTGCTTTTTCCGTGTTGAACAATCACCACACCCGTAACTGCGGTGCTTAACTCTTTGTCACCTTTGAATTGCGCTTTTATGGCAAAAGGTTTTATCCGCGAAAAGCGTTTGAACAATTCTCGCATTTTTGAGAAAAAGCCCGTTTTTACGCCATTTTTCGAAGTTACCAATTGGAAGGCTTCACCGATAATCACATTGTTGAATACCGGTCTGTCGTTGCAATATAATACGTCAACTTCCACCGGTTCAGGTTCGCTCAATATATGGGTGATGGCCTTGTCTAATTTGTAATCTACCCCCCAACCCATGCATAGATCTTCGCTTTTTGGGTGAGGAAGGATAGCTAAGACGCAATTTTTCTCCGCAAATATTGGGAGCAGATCTTTGATTTTCTCACCCGAGGCGAATAGGAGGACATTACTTCCTTCAACAATGCGGTCAGATATTTCATTTATGGAGTAAGAGTGATCAATCTGATCTTGTAATATGACTAAGATTTCCTCTTCTACAACTTTTTTTCCTCTTCATCAAAAAATAAGGTATTGGCCATTGGATATAGGTAAGGGTTGGATGTTAAAATCAGATTTACTGAATATTTCTGCTAAAGTAGCAAAGATATTTTCAAAAAAAATACTTTGTGCAACCATTAGCCGATTATTTGCATCTATACCTTTGTAAGGTATTCAAAAACCATGACAGATCAGATACTTTTAGAACAATGTGCAAAAGGAAATCGCCTAGCTCAACGGCAGATGTATGAGCGCTATGCCGGGCGTTTGTTTGCCATTTGTTTGCGATATCTTGGTCGGGAAGACGCCGAAGAAGCGCATTCCAATGCTTGGATTAAAGTTTTTGAAAATCTAGTGCATTTTCGTGGTGATAGCAAACTCACCACGTGGATGACGCGCATTGCGGTGAATGAATGCTTGATGATGTTGCGCAAGAAAAACATTTTTTTTCAGGAAATGGAAGAGCAAATGTTTGAGCAGGCCGCTGCCTATGTTGACGACTCTGATGTGGAGCAGCTCCTCCAATTGGTTGCCGAATTGCCGGTAGGATACCGCACTGTTTTCAACCTATACGCCATTGAAGGTTACGGGCATAAAGAAATAGCCAATATGCTCAATATTTCCGAGGGAACAAGTAAGAGTCAGCTCGCTCGTGCCCGGGAAATTTTGCGTAAGGGGGTAGAAGAACGCGTTTTTAACAGTTGAATTTTTATTCGCTAAAAAATAAAAGATTGTATGAATCAGGATAATAACAACATCGACAAATTCTTTCGCTCTCGTCTGAGCGAATACGAGGTGCCACCGCCTCCGGGAGGGTTTGATGCTATCGCTGCCCAGCTGGAAGAAAAACCGGAAAAGCGAGTGGCTTGGTGGTGGAGCATCGCAGCGGCTTGTCTTCTCGTGCTTTTGGCTTTGCCGTTTGTCTTTAATGAGCCCGAGACTGAGGTAGAAATTCCTCTGGGTACAGAAACACCCGTTGTTTCACCTATTGAGGTTGAGTCTATTGAAGATGTCGAGGAAGAAAGAGAAATTATTCAAATTCCTGCTGAAAAAGAGTATAAAAGTTCCAACCTTGCTTTTGATGCTCCCAAGCAAATAGAAGAAAGCATTTCCTCTCGCGGGAATTTGGAAGAGCGTATGCAGGCGGATATCGATGAATTGGTAAAGATGGAGCGAGTTATTTCCCTCCGGCAAGCCAAATATAGTTCGCTAGCCGTGCTTGATGACTATCTAGCGGTAGTCAGTGAAGAGTTGTCTTCTCAGCTCGAATTGCAAACCCGTATAGAAGACTCCTTTTTTGAAAGAGATTACATCGTTCAGCAATATCAGCGCAACAACCGCATTCCCGATGTGGGGAGGGTTTTCCAATGGGATAATTTGCGGCAAATAGAATTATCCGATATTCCTATCATAAATCGGGTTTTTGTCAAAGAGTCTAATAAGGAAGTCTCCGAAGAATAATTTACTAACAATCAATTTTTTATCATGAAAACAGTGTTTTCTTTCGTAGGGGCCATGATGGTCCTAGGGGTGAGTTATGCCCAAAATGTATCAGATTTTTACAAAGATCAAATACGCTTGACCTACGAATTGGTGGAGCAGGAGGTTTTATCGGAAGTGCAAGCCGAAGAAATTCTCGATGAAATTAAGGCTTCTGCCAAGACCGAAATGCGTATGCTGGCGCAGGGGGAGTCGCTTGAAGGTGAAAAGCATGTTGTTGTTTTCTACAGCAAGGTTATGGAAAATGGGTTTCGTCTTAAAGATTTGAGTTTAGAGCGCGACACGGCTTTTGCGGAGGAAATAGCCGAGCGCATTCAAACAATGAAGGCCTCATACGTATCAGGTAAAGCATCAAGCAAAAGGGACGTGTACATTGGCGGTATAGTAGTGGGTCGGATATTTGGGGAAAGAACCGAACCCAATGGCGCGTCAGCTAGTATAAATGCAATTGGAAATTCTCCTCCAAGTCGTATTCGTTTACGAGTTTCGGCCGAAGGAATGTTCGGTTCAAGAGTTTTTGACGCAACGATAAACGGAAGCTTAGAGGAGGCTTATAAAGTAATGAAAGATGCAGAAAAGCGAATGGCTAAGGAGTTGGGGTCATTTAGCTTAGAAATTGAGAGTAAGATGCATGTAGTATATGAAGACGGATCCACCGAGCAGATGGTTTTCAAAAGTGATTCAGGCGAAGATATCCCGATTCATGAACTTTCGAGAAGAGGCTCGGATACGAACAAAACTACTTTTGAGTTTACTTTAGGTTCTGGCTTTGATAAGGAAAACCGTAAAAAGGTCGTTTCTATGCCAATCATGGGAGTTGGTTTATCACAGTTTACGAAAACAGATTTATCGGGTTTTTACAATGCTGATGATAACTATTTTTTTAATTGGAATTTCAACTTCGGAGTTCGTTTGGAGTATGCACCAGTGAAGTGGTTTTACATCCCCTTAGAAGCGCGTTTTGACTTTGTACGTTTTCGTCAAAAAAACAATACATTCTTTGAATGGACGCAAGACGGTACCGAGCAGGTGGAGTTTGGCGACGATTTACAACGGTCTTCATGGGGAATGAATCATACCATGCTTCAGTTGGGATTTGGTTTTGATTTTGGAAAAGATGTCTTTTTTAAACGTTTAGAATTAGGAGCTTATGGTGGGTATCATTTACGCAGTTCCACCCGTATTCGCTATGGTGACACATTTACTACCGTGAAAGAGCGAACCCAAGGGCATTTCAATCAGGAGCCATTTCGATACGGTTTCTACTTGAGTTTTTACAACGACAGAAATATTCAGAATCGTTTTTCGGTTGATCGTAGCAGTGTATTACGCGATGGTTTAGGTGACTCGTTTACAATGGTGAGTTATACGCTGAATTTTCTTCTTTTTTAGTTGATTGATTAGGTTTGATTATCTTTTGCGGAGATGGATTATTTCATCTCCGCAACTTTTTTTATGCGAGCTCAGTTTATGTCGGAAATGCTATAACTTGCGTTCCCGGTGAGTAATGCGTTATTTGTGGTTCTCCTTGTAGAATGTTTCCATATTTAGGATAAGATATTTTCCCCGCATGAACATCAACTTTATGCAGTTTCCAGGGTAGGTGATGCACTTCGTAGGTGAATATTTCTTGATTTCTTTCTACGAACAAGGCGTAGCGTTCACTCAGCCAAAGGTCGGTAGAAGATGGGTTGGCAATGAATTCAAGTGGTTGATAATCTATTTCTAAAGCGCTATCTAATTTTTCATTTTGCGCTATAATTCGCGACTTACTGCGCCTAATTTTTGAGTGCAAAAACGGCAGTCCTGAAGTCAGTCGAGCAATCCAGCATGATAAAGCTTTTTCTCCTTCAATTTGCAAAAAATACACTCCCGTTTTTCCCTCATGCTTCACGTAGGTGCGTAGATTGATTTCGTTAAAGGATGAGATAGGAGGGAAAGAGGGAAGGTAGCGAGGCTTTATTGAAATCTGAAATGGCACCAGTGAAACCCAAGCTTTTCCGTGTAGCGTGTCTAATTCTACGTTTTTCGGAATCATCCCTTTGATTATATCCGGCTCAACTTCCCAGTGTAAAAATACGGGTTCATTCCATTCCTGATAAAAGTTCCATTTTTTACGAGGAAGCATCCATGGACGATGCGATGTTGAGGATAAAATTTCTTGTATGGAAGCTTTTTGATACATCATTTTTACGGAAATAAAGAATGGTAACGTGTGATTTTAATATTAGTTTTGAATAGGGGTTTTATGTTGTGAAATTCGATGTTGATAATAAAAGTTGAAAAAATTATTCCAAATTATGGAAGATAAATTGTTATGTTTCAAACTTGCGTTTATATTTACCACCTGACAGGAAAAGCCTATGTTTGTAGAAAAAATCCAGTGGTTAATTTGCAAAAAGTAATTTAATACATTTGAATAATGGATGTTTTAAAAATATTTGTAGTAGAAGATGACCCTTTTTATGGGCAGATTCTCAAGCATCATTTGAGCTTGAATCCCGACTACGATGTGCATTTATTCGAAAGTGGAAGTGCTTTAATGAAGAATTTATATCTGCAACCCGATATCGTAAGTATTGATTTTGGTTTGCTGGATATTACGGGAGATAAGCTTCTCAAACAAATATTGCTGCATAATGCGTCCTTACCGGTAATCGTAATTAGTGGTCAGGAAGAAATATCCATTGCGGTAAATCTTCTTAAACTCGGTGCTCGCGATTACATTATCAAGGATGATAACACCAAAGAGAATTTATGGAAGTCCATCCTCCACATTAGGGAAAACTTACACTTAAAGCGTGAGGTTGAAACCTTAAAGGACGAGTTAGGAAAAAAATACAGTTTTGAGAATACCATAATTGGAACCAGCGAGGCGATAAAATCTACTTTTAAGCTGTTGCAGAAGGCAATCGATACCACCATTAATGTTTCTATTACTGGTGAAACTGGTACGGGAAAAGAGGTTTACGCCAAGGCTATTCATTACAATGGATTACGCAAGAAAAAACCTTTTATTGCGGTAAACATGGGCGCTATTCCCAGTGATTTGGCGGAAAGCGAATTGTTTGGCCACGAAAAAGGCGCCTTTACCGGTGCTACGGGTTTAAAAAAGGGTAAGTTTGAAGAAGCGCACGGAGGCACCCTGTTTTTGGATGAGATTGGTGAGCTTGACTTAAATTTACAGACCAAGCTATTGCGCGTTATCCAAGAGCGCGAAATCGTACGAGTAGGAGGCAGTCAGCCAATAAAAGTTGATATTCGCTTGATTACTGCCACGCATAAGAATATGGCTGAGGAGGTGAAGAAAGGGAATTTTCGTGAAGACTTGTTTTTCAGGATAGTTGGTTTACCCATTGATCTCCCCCCATTGCGTAAGCGTGATAACGACGTTATACTCTTGGCTAAGTTTTTCGTTGAGGAATTTGCTAAGAACAACAAGTCAAAAGTCTTGAAGATTTCCAATCAGGCACAGACCAAATTGCGCAAATATCCGTGGCCTGGAAATGTGCGTGAGCTCAAGGCAATTATTGATTTAGCTTGTGTGATGACTGATGGAAATGAGATTAAGCCTGATGATATTTCATTTTATGAACTCGGTGATACCAAGGTGTACTCTGAAGTTGAAAAAACGCTTAAGGAATATGAGAGTGAAATCATCAGTCATTTTTTAAATAAATACGATCAAAACGTGCTCTTGGTTGCGGAAAAGCTAGATATCGGTAAATCGAAAATCTACAACTTGCTAAAATCAGGGGTGTTAACAACCAAATCTTAAATATGTACTACTCAAATTTTCAATTACTTGAGGAAAGCTTTGAGCGTGTCATTTCAGATGAGCAAGCTAAGAGTTTTTTTCTTTTTGCCGCAGCAAATAATCAGGCTGATGATATTGAGGCTTTGCAGCAATTGGTTCTTAATTGTGCTAAACCCATTATTGGTGGAGTATTTCCTGAAATAATTGCGGATGGGGAAAGATATAACGAAGGCTACTGTTTAGTACCATTATATTTTGATTTAGAAGTTCGATATTATAGCGCTTTGGAAAGTGTAGGAGAGTATGTGGAACGGCTGGAATCGGATATATTAGAATTAGTGGAAAAAGCGGAAACTGTTTTTTGTTTTGCAGATGCTTTATGGAGGTTTAAGGAGGATTTTATCAATAGCTTGTATGACGGCTTTGGCCCATTTGTGAATTATCTTGGGGGCGGTGCAGGTAACTTGCAATTTGAATCCAGACCTTGTTTGTTTTCAAATAACGGAATTGCATTCAATGGGGCTGTTATCGGTGTTGCCAAAATGGAATCTGTTGTTGGGGTTGCTCACGGATGGAAGCCAATTAGCGACGCTATCAAGGTTACAGAGGCGAAGGCCAATACGGTAAAGCGCTTAAATGATGAAATAGCTTTTGATTTGTATAAAAAACAAATACAAGGTCATAAGGGAGTCGAGCTTACTGAAAAGGCTTTTTTTGATGTTGCCAAATCGTATCCTTTTGGCATGGTTAGACTTGATTCGGAAATGATTATCCGTGATCCTATTTCTTCAACTAACGGACAATTAGAGATCGTAGATAAAATTCCCAAGGGAGTTTACGTAAGGATAATGTATGGCGATATAGAATCTTTACTGAAAGAGGGTTCGCAGAAAGCCTTAAAGAGTGTAATAGATGCTACTAAAGTAGATCATCAGAAGTTTTGTGTTGATTGCATTTCTCGAGTGTTATACATGCAGGATGATTTTTCCAAAGAGCTGAAAATTATCAATACGAACTCTAATGCTTTTGGTGTTTTGAGCTTGGGAGAGTTTGCCAATCCCAATAAAACCCGTTTACAAATTTTCAACAAAACATGTGTTTTAGCGATATGGAAAAAAATGAATTAGACTTCCAAGCCTTATTTGAGGTTTCACTTAATCAAGGCATCAAAAAAAGCGAGCAAATTGAATTACCACCTATTTTGCGTCTTTATGTCGAAAAGCTTTCTTGTTTAGCCGCTGCTGTTATTGTTGATAGGGAGTTTCAGCACAGTTACCCCATGAATGCTTATTCACACCATTCTTGGAAGGATTCTTGGGATCAACTTTTAAGTACACTATCTGGTAGAGAGTCGAGTGAAATTATCATTTCAAATGATTATTTTTATAACTTTCCGCTATTTGAAAATGCATGGTTGGTTCTTGTACGTCGAAAGCCTTTTCAGCGTTCAGTCTTTTTTGAAATCCAGAAAATAGTTGATCAGCTTGGTAAATTCATTTGTTTTAAAAAGGAAGAAAATCGCCTAAATCTCCTTCAATTTTTATTTGATAATTCAAACGACGCTGTTCAAATAGCTAAGGAAAATGGTGATTTGTTTTATATTAATGATGTAGCGTCAAAGCGTTTAGGCATTTCAAAAAAAGAATGTCATAAATTCAATGTTAAACAAATTGAATCTTTGTTTAAAACACCGGGTGTTTGGGAAGCCCATTTTCAAGAGGTCAAGAAAAAGGGTAAAATGAATGTGGAAGGTATAAATTTCAATGTGCAAACACAACATTCTTTTCCTGTTGAAGTAACCGTAGGCGTTGTTGATATTAAAGGAGAGAGCTTTCTTTTGGCGAATTCTCGAGATATTTCGGAGCGTAAATCGCATGAGAATAAGCTTTTAGAATACAATCAAAAGCTTGAAAGTATTCTCAATGAAATGACGGATGTGGTGTATTCGATAAAAGTACCCGAACTTGAAGTGCTATTTGTAACACCATCTATTGAAAACATATTTGAAATTAAGCAAAAGGCCTGGGAAAGGGATTTTTCTCGTTGGAAAGATGTACTTCATCCTGAAGACCAATGGGTGAAAAGTGCAATTTACTCTGGTCTTGAAAATGAAGGTAAATTTAATATCTCTCATCGCATAGTTACGCCCTCGGGAAAAGTGAAATGGATTCGCAATAAGGGAAAATTCATCCTTAATAATGAGGGGGCTCCAGCTCGTTTGGATGGAGTAGTTATTGAGCGTACCGCAGAGATGATAGCTCAGGAATCGCTCCAGCAAGAGGTGTTGTTGCAGGAGGCTTTGGTGAAAATTGCTTCCACCTACATTAATCTCGAACCCGAAAATCTCGACTCTACCATCAATGAGTCGTTGGAACAAATGGGTAAATTTGTCGAAGCAGATAGAGCTTACATTTTTGTTTACGACTTTGAAAATGAGACTACTTCCAACACCTACGAATGGTGTGCTGATGGCATTGAACCTGAAATAGAAAATCTTCAGGATTTGCCCATTGCCTATTTTCCTCAATGGGTAGAAAAGCATAAAAATGGAGAAACTTTTTACGTTGAAGATGTTTCTAAACTTAATGCTCCGGAAGAAGAAGGTCTCCGGGCTATTCTTGAGCCTCAGGGAATAAAAAGCCTGATTGCCATTCCCATGTTGAATGGATCAGAACTTTTGGGTTTTGTGGGTTTTGACTCGGTAGAGCAAGTGCATGCCTACAGTACCAAGGAACAAAAACTTTTAGAGCTTTTTGGTCAAATGCTGGTCAACATCCGTAATCGTCAGATTTGGGAAAATCAAATCATCATTCAAGAAGAAAAGTTTAGAAACATCCTCGCCAATATTAATCTGGGATTGGTGGAAATTAACCTCAATGACAAAATAGAATACGCCAACGATAGTTTCTTGTATATGTCCGGATTCTCTCTTGATGAACTTAAGGGTCAAGATATCAATAAATTATTCCCTTATCAAAACATTAAACCCATTACTGGAGCAAAGGAATCAGAAACGGACCAATCGATAAGTGAAGCATACGAGGTGGATATTACCAATAAATATGGCGAGGTAAAAACTTGGTTTGTCAGCGGTGCACCTAATTACAACGATAGAGGGCAGCTTACGGGTAGAATTGGTGTTTACTTGGATATTACCGCTCAGAAAGTGTTGGAAAAAGAATTAGCAAAAGCAAAATCCTTTGCAGAGGCTGCTGCGAAAGCCAAAGAACTGTTTTTGGCAAATATGAGTCACGAAATTCGCACACCTTTAAATGTTATCATCGGAATGGTGCGTCAACTTTCCAAGGAAGACCTCTCCTCAGATCAGCAGTTTTTTGTTAAACAATCCGAGACCTCTGCCAAGCACTTACTTACTATCCTCAATAATATTTTGGATATTGCAAAAATTGAGTCTGGTGAACTACAAATATCCAATGCAGACTTTAACCCAAGTTCCTTAGCATACAATGTGCAGTCTATCATGCATTCACAAGCCAAGGAGAAGAATCTCATACTTTCATTAAATGTGAACCCCGAAGTAAAACCAGCATTAATTGGTGATGAAACCCGTTTGCGACAAGTGCTTATAAACTTAGTGGGTAACGCAGTTAAATTTACCAATAAAGGTTCAATTCGCTTAGGACTTGATGTGGTTAATCAAACAGATACCACTCAAGTTATTCGATTTGAAGTTAGAGATACAGGCATTGGAATGTCAAAAGAGTTTTTGGAAAAATTGTTTGATAAATTTACCCAAGAGGAAAATATGGCAAACCGAACCTATTCAGGAACCGGCTTGGGTATGGCCATTTCTCGCGATTTATTGAAGCTTATGAATAGTGACTTGGAGGTGGAAAGCTATAAAGATAAAGGAACTACTTTTTCTTTCACCATTTCATTTAAAATTGGAAATCCCGATAATCTACAAAATAAGAGTCGTAAAGTAAAACCGAATACCTACAAGGGTAAAAAGATTTTACTGGTTGAAGACAACGATATGAATCGTTTTATTGCTATTCAGAGTCTTGACTATCTCGGATTTGACGTTGTTGAGGCTGAAAATGGAAAAATAGCTTTGGATTATCTTTCTAAAGACGCATCCTTTGATTTGATATTAATGGATATTCAGATGCCCGTGATGGATGGAGTAGAGGCCACAACAAATATTCGTGATCGATTGAAAATCAATACTCCTATTATTGCCCTTACAGCCAATGCATTTAAACATGACATTGATTTGTATCTTGCTACAGGTATGAATGATTTTGTTACCAAACCCTACGATGAAGATGAATTCTATCGAAAGATTGACCACGTTCTTAGCTTGAGCAACCAAGATGCATTGATAAAAAGTCTTAATGAGAAATCAAACGAGACGGATCTGCCGCAAACCCTCTATGACTTGAGTAACTTGGAAAAGTTGAGTAAGGGTAATCAAGTATTTATCAATAAAATGATAGCTATTTTTATAAACTTATCTCAGGAAAGTAGTCAAAAAATTCGAGATGGTTTTAAGTCCGGAAATTATGACGTGATGAAAGCTGCAGCACATAAAATCAAACCTAGTATTGATCAAATGGGTATCACAACCTTAAAAGATGTTGTACGGGAAATAGAGAAGTTTGATGTTTCTCCGGAAAATTTGCATGTGCTCAATGATAAAGTTGAGTATCTTCATAGAGTACTCACGAAAGTGAATAATCAACTCGAAAAACGTATTGGTGAGGAAGCATAAATTTTTCTCTGTTGATTAGGTCTTTCGATTTCTCTTTATGGATTTTGTTCCAAAATTTGGAAAAAAAATGACGAGGCTGGTTTTGTAAGTTGCTGATAAATAAGTTTTTTTGTTTTAGGTACAAGCTTGGCAAATGGGTGGGGGAATAAAAATCCCGCAATCCATTAAAAAATGAAAAAGCTTTTAACATCACTCTTATTTATCACTGCCTTTTTGCAGTTGAATGGACAAAGTGAACCCTCAACGTATTTCAACATCTTTGTTCCGCCAAATAATGAGCCCGTTCAAAGAAATGTGGCCTTGATTATTACCGCTACGGCTGACAGTACTTTTTTCAGCATTACCGACGACGATATGGACGGTGATGATGATGACTCAGTTTCGGGTATGCTCATGGCTGGTCAGTCGTACATTTTGTATATCAAAGACAATGGTATCAATGACGATGCTCGCTATGCTTCTGGTGGAGTTCGCCGTAGTAATGGCGATTATTACATTATCAATGCAAATAAGCTGGTTTATGCCTCTATGTCAACCGATAGCGACTGGCAGCACGATTTTGTTCCATCGGTAAATAAGAAATCCGTAGGAAACAAATTTTACTTGTATTCTCCACGTACTCAAGGTTCGCCTCGCGATATCAATATTTTTGCATTTGAGAATAATACCACCGTTACCATCTACAAAATTTCAACAGTACCTACAACGCAAACGGGCTACACCAACATCGATTTACTAAACAAGCAGGTGGTTATTCAGAAAACCATCAATCCCGGTGAAGATATTATTTACTTTAGCACCGAGGGTAGAGATGTTATGGAAAATGGGGCTACGTACTTAATTGAGTCTAACAAAGACGTGAGTGTGATGTATGGTGCTTTGTGGGGAAATTCTCGTGATGGTGGTGCCTACGTTCCTTCTTCTAACGGAAGCGGTTCGGGTGAGCTTTTCTACTTTACTGTACCTTACCAAGTTTCCGGCGAGCAAGAAATTCGCATCGTTTCGTGGGATGATAACAACCAAGTAGAGCTTTCGGTCTATAATAACGGGAATTGGACAAATGTGAGCTCATGGAACTTAGGCGAAATGGAGCCGGGTGACTGGGTAGGTCGTCAAAACAGAAACGCTACACACGCAGCCGTTTTTCGTGTGACATGTGCCCCTAGATAAGCGCGTATCAGTAATGGAGGCTAACTGGATGGAAACCGGTTCTACCAATACTTCGGATATGTCAACCATGTTGTCTTCCGAGTACGGAACTTCTTCAGGAAAACGCTTTTTAGCCTATATGCTACCTCCTAGCCGTCAAAATAATGTGGTTAATCCTTTCACCGGACAAAACTTCCAAGGTAGTATCACACACTTCTATCTTTTTGCCGGAAATAAAAATACCACTGTTACCGTAAAAGACGCGAAAACCAACGGTCAGGTTCTTTCTAAAACTTACAATATCGAAGCTGGAAGATACGCAGACGCATTTTTTACCATGAATGAGTGGAAAAGCATTTATAATGGAAACGGAAACCCCAATAGCGGAACAGACAGACCTTATGTAGTAATCGAAGCTACCGAGAATATCGCGGTTTTGTCAACCAACTTCAACGATAACTGGATGAACTATTTTGGCTCATCTCTACCACAAAGCTTTGTGCAAACGGGTAGTGTAAGTCAACCGGAATCCAATCCCGGTGAAGAAGTTATCCTTAACTCCGAAATTGTTCTCAACTCCAATCAAGATCTTGAAAACTGCGAAGTTGAAGTGAGAATCGGATCAGGATTAATTCCGGTTTCTTGCACCTTGAAAAACAACGGCAATACTGTAAGTAATGGCGTAATCACTCAGGATACGAGTGGGTCTAAGGCGACCTTCCCTCCAGTAGGAACCGTTTCTCCTAATGATAATTACGAAGTTGAAACCAAAGTAATCGTTTCTCCCGTTGATAATCAAGGTAAGCCTATCGCCGATGGTACTGTAATAGGTGTAGAAACGGTTGTTTCCGGAACAATCGACAACGAATTTCAGCAGTCAATCAACAGCAAAGGAATTAAAAATAATTCTGCCAATACGCAAAACCTCACCTATTCAATGTGTGAAATTGGTGTAATTGCCGATAACGATAATGATAGCTGGAATGCCGCTTGGGTAGATTATGACGGTGATGGATGGGAGGATCTTTTCGTAACTACCAAGAATGCTTCTCAGAGAAATGAGCTTTACCGCAACAATGGCGACGGAAGCTTTACCCGTATAATCAATCACCCATTGGTAAATCAAAAAGCGAATACTGTAGCTTCAGTATGGGCCGATATCAATAACAATGGCCGTCTGGATGTACTTCTTGTAAATGCCACTCAACACAAAAGCAAGTTGTTCTTAAACCAGGGTCAAGGAAACTTCAGTGCACACGACCGCTCAGGTATTGAAGTTCATCCTCAGTACTTCCACGGTGCTGCCTTTGCCGACTTCGACAATGATGGCTTTGTGGATTTAATCATCACCAACTTCTTTGAAACTCGTTTTCACCAATTGTACAAAAACAACGGTGACAACACATTTACCTTGATGACCAACACGCCGGTTTCAACCGTAAGCGAAAGAGCTATGGCGCCTATTCTTGCCGACTTTGACAATGATGGTTTGGTGGATATTTTCATCCCTAACGGAAATAACCGAGCCAACTCACTCTTCAGAAATATTGGTAACTTCCAATTTGAGAAAGTGAACGACCCAGTTTTAGACAATGACAAGAAAAACAGTGTTGGTGCTGCCTGGGGAGATTTCAATAACGACGGATTCCTAGACCTTCTCGTACTTAACGCTTCAAACCAACAAAACGATTTGTACTTGAATAACGGAGACCGTACTTTCCAAAAAGTGGAAAATAGCCCGGTAGTTCTCGATGGTGGAGATAGCCACGGAGCGGTTTGGGTAGATGTAAACAACGATGGTTGGTTAGACCTTTACGTAACCAACGACCAAGGAGCTTCTCATTTGTATATCAATGATCAAAATGGAAACTTCACAAGAAAAGTTGGAGAGTTAGTAGGCGGTAACGTTGGAAAAACCTACGGAGTTGCCATGGCTGATTACAACAAAGATGGATATATGGATCTAGCCGTATCTACGCATACCAATGGAAAAAACTTCCTTTTCTGCCATAACGGTGATACCGCTAATTGGATTGGCTTCCAACTTCAAGGTGAGTTTTCCAACAGAATGGCTCTCGGTGCTCGTGTGGGAATCAAAGCCAATGGAGTATGGCAGTGGAGACAGAATCTTCCTGTAAACGGATTTGGCGGACAAAACTCAAGATTGATTCACTTCGGATTGGGTCAAGCAAGTACTCCGGATTCAGTAGTGATTATTTGGCCTTCTGGTATCACTCAGTTGGTGAACCACTGCAACATCAACCAGTACAACATGGTATTGGAAATTCCTGGAAATGTGGTGCATGCAAGAGTATTCCACGACGAAAACGGAAATGGTGTGAAAGATGCCGGAGAAGAGTATGTTCCTAACGTGCGCTTTGCCATCAACGGTTCACTTCGCGTAAGCTCTAATAAAAATGGAGAACTTAGCTTTAGAACTGCCGATAGCGAGATTAACTTTAGCATGACTCAGCCACACTGGGGTCTAGATACCGCTTACAAAGCACTTACAATCAATCCATTGAGCGATACCACCTTTGTTGACTTGCCTTTGGTAGCACTAACGGTAGGTTATGACCTTAATTTGAATGTGTCAACCACAGCTTGGAGAAGAGGTTTTACCAACGAAACCACGGTTCAAGTGCAAAACATGGGTACCATAAGAGCGGAGAACGTACGTGTTCAATTGGAATACCCTCAAGAAGGGTACTTGAAATCCTCAAGCATTCCTGCCACTAACCTTGCGTCTAAAGTGTACGAATGGAATATTGGAAACATCCAACCCGGTGAAATCATCTCCATTCTTATCACAGACAGTATTGGTTTGGATGCCGTTACCGGACAAACCTTAGACTTCAAAGGTTACACCTTCTCTTCAAAAAATGCTGATTTGGACACCACCAACAACCGTGTGAATGACCAAATCGAAGTAGTGGGAGCTATTGACCCGAATGATATTTTGGTAAGTCCACGCGGCGACGGCCCTCAAGGTTTTATCAACAAAGACCAGTGGTTGACCTATACCATTCGTTTTGAAAACGTGGGTACCTTTAAAGCAACCTATGTTTTCCTTGAAAATCAAATTCCTGCTAACTTGGATTTTAACTCCTTTGAGATTATCTCTTCAAGCCACGACTTTACTTATACACTTACAAGCGAAGGTTTCTTGCGAGTATCTTACATCAACATCAATCTTCCTGCGGGTATCGACGATTCAATTGGAGCACACGGGTATTTCAAATACAAAATCCGTCCGGCATCAAGGATAATGGGTGGAACGAAGATTGAAAATAACGCTTTGATCTTCTTCGACTTTGAAGACCCTATCAAAACCAATACGGTTAAAAATACCATCAAAAACGAAGGTAGAAACAAAGTAAAGCTTCTGACACTCTATCCTAATCCGGCGGATGCTTACGTGAACATCGCAATCGACATGGATCACTACAGCATGACAGAGCCACAAGTAATTACTCGCTGGGTGATTATGGATTACGCTGGTAAGGAAGTAATGCGCGGACAAGGTGATTTTACCCCAAGCATGAGAATTGAAGTCGGTAGATTGAATCCTGGAGTGTATGTTGTGTGGGCTTTTGATGAGGGGGGGCAGGTTTATACTGCAAAACTAGTAAAATAGGTAGTGTCTGTCTAGAAAGTCCGATAGCTTCGTTATGCTCAGTTTAATAAAAGGCCGTTGTGTGATCGCAACGGCCTTTTATATTTTCCATAAATTGGAAATGTGGTGGAATTTGGAAAATTGTGTTTTTTGGCACAGGTGTAAGTGTCTGGTTATGTGTCTTTTGTTTACTGGCATATCCTTGGGATAAAGGAAGGAAAACAAAATATCATGAAAGTAAATACCAGTAAAATTTTCCTAGTTGACGACAATGCGTTTCACCTAGAGCTAGTAGCAAAAGTTTTGAATGACGAAGGTTTTTCCGATATTACAACTTTTTCCAATGGTTTCGATGCGTTAGAGAACTTGCATCAGAATCCAGATATCATTTTCCTAGATCACGATATGGATAATATCAATGGATTTGATACCCTTCGTAAAATCAAGCGTCAGAACCCGGATATTTTTGTAGTTATGGTTTCTGGACAAGAAGATATCAGCACTGCGGTGGAATCGCTGAAATTTGGAGCCATCGATTATATCCAAAAAAATGAAGCGATGGCTGAAAAAATTGTTGAAGTCATCGCAAAAGTAGATAACTTGAAAGCAATGCTTAAAAGAAGAAAACCCTCTATTTTAAAATCACTCTTCACTTTTTTGTAAGCTTGAAGTTAAGACTTTTAATCTCAGCCTTCACTACAAAAACATTTGCTATGAATATTATCCCTAAATACAGTTTCGCTACTCTCGTTCTTCTTGCAGTGATGAATCTTACTTCTTGCAAAACCACCAACTTGTTTGTTGACAAGAAGGCGGACAACAGTGTAGAAGCGCTGGATAGTATCTTTTTGCCTAATAGTTCATACGAGTATCATATTCGTAAAGACGACAAGGTAACCATCAGTGTTTGGGGTCAGGATGAGCTGAGTGTTGGTTCATCTTACGGAATATACAATTCCAATGAAGTTTATGGTAAGTGGCTTATGGTTGATGCCAACGGAAACATCGAAATCCCAAAAGTTGGAACCTTTTATGTAGAAAATATGACGATCATTCAGCTTAAAGACACCTTGCGGAACATGTTTAAAATCTGGGTGAAGAACCCCATTGTTGATGTGAAAATTCTCAACCGTGAGATTACTGTACTTGGTGAAGTAAGAGATCCGCAAGTAATAAGCGTTGACAAAGAGCACAACTATTTATTGGAAATAATAGCGAGATGCAAGGGTTTAGAGTTTTATGCAAATGCAAAATATATCAAGGTTTTACGCCAGGTAGGACAAGATGTGTACGTAGCAAATATCGATTTGACTCACTCAGGGAGCGAAACTCTGCGCAACATTCCTCTTTATCCTGGTGATGTGGTGGTTGTTCCATCGAAGAAGTTTAAGGAGTTTGACCGTCGTGTATCTACCATTATTCCTTTCAGCACCACGCTAACCGCCGCCGCCATTTTCATGGGAGCCTTCTAAAAACAAGGAAATCCTCATGAACACTAAAAATACCCCCTCCTACAAGAAGGTCTTTCGCTATATTAGCAGCGTCATTGACAACTTTAGCCTAATCCCTCACAACATGAGCGAATCGCTTAACTTTCTTAAACCTTACCTGCGTGGTTGGCCATTGATTTTCATTGCGATGCTAGGTTCGTTTTTGATTGCAAGTAAATACCTCACCTATGTTACCCCCATGTACGAAAGTACGGCAAAGCTGCACATTGCTAATATTGATGAAGGGGTGCCTGCAGCAAATTTGTTTAAGGATCTGGACGTATTTGTGAGCTCTCAAAAAATAAATTCAGAAATCGAAATATTATTATCGCACACCATTATCGAAAAAGCATTGAAGAAAGTAGATTTCGGTGTGCAGATTTTTCGTGAGGGAAACATCAAAAAAACCGAGCTCTACTACGATAGTCCGTTTTTGGTAGAGCCCATAAACTGGAATCACAAGCAGTATGATTACGTTTATACCTTCGATATTCATGAAGATTTCAAATTTAGTGTGGTTTCACAGTCGGGTAGAGTAGTAGAAGGAACGCTCGGCGATACTATTCTCTTAGATAAATCTTTGGTTGCTTTTCATCCTAATACCGAATTGCTAGAGCTACGTAAAGATTTACATGTAGTTGATCGCTACAACTTTTCGGTATTGAGCAGAGAAAAGCAAATTCAAGATGTGATTAGTAAATTGGATATCATTGCGGTAGAAAAGGATGTGCCGGTTATCCGCATTAGTTACCGTTCGTCTAATCCATTGAAAGCCTCAGAATTTCCCAACGTTTTGGCTGAAACCTATATTGAAGATTACATCGAAAATAAGTTTCAAGTGGCCGACGCAACCGTAAACTTCTTGAATGACCGCATTAATGAAGTGAGTCGTAAGCTGGCGGAATCGGAACTCACAATATTGAAATATCGCGATGAGCAATCCATTACGAATATTCGCCAAGAAACGGAAACCGAATTGCGTAAAATTTCGCAGTTGAAAATCCAGCAAACCAATCTTAAAATGAGCTTGGAAGCCATTCGCGAGCTTGAGCAGTACATCGAACAGGGAAAGGATAATTTCTTGGAATTGGCTCCCAACTTTGAAGCTTTTACCGATTTGCTTTCAACGGAAATCATCAAAAATATCAAACAACTACAGAGCGAAAAGAAAGATTTATTGCTTGAATACACGGAAAATGACGAGCGCGTGATTGTGATTGATGCGAAGATTCAGGACCTGACTTCCTACTTGGCAGAGAGTATTAAGAATACCCGCAAGAATTTGCAAACCAAATACGAAAAACTCTCCCTGGATATTCAGGAAGCTGAAAAAGCATTTGTGGATGTGCCAGAGAAAGAGAGAATGATGACTATCCTTAATCGGGAGTTTGAGATTTTTCAACAATCATATAATTTTCTCAATCAGAAGCGTATTGAGGCAGAAATTGCCAAGGCGGCGAAGATTGCCTTCCACAGAGTTATTACTCCATCGGCCATCAGTAAAAAACCAATTTCCCCCAATACGATCATTATTAAAATCGTTTCCGTGATTTTAGGAATGATGGGCGCCATCATCTTCATCTTCTTCATTCACAGTTTGAAGGCTAGAGTAAATGATGCGCAAACCATCGAATCGTCCAGTATGACGCCAATTATTGCTAAAATCCCTAAGTTTACTTCGGCTTCACTTGCAGACACCTTCTTTGTAAAGACACTTGCCGAATGGGAAGTAAATAAGTTTGTCAAGCCCCAGTCCATCATTGTGTGCACGGCTTTTAACAAAAATGAAGGTAGTAAATACCTCTTTCAGCAATTACAGCGCTTATTTACCCGCCAAAAGCGCAAAACGCTAAGCGTGCTTTTTGACGCGGAAACGGAGTTCGAGGATGGCAGCTTCATGACGGAAAAAGAGGATGCAAATGGCAACGTGGAAATTGTTTACATGGAAAAAATGTTGCAGCAGGTTCCCATTGAGACTTTCCAGCAAAGCATTACAGAAATAGCCCAAAGCTTTGATCAAACGCTCATTCTCAACACCTGTTTTGATGACGTGTTTACCGTTTCGGTTATGGCTATTGCCGACCTCAATGTGGTGAGTTTGGATACGCGATTAACTCCAGCGAAAAACATCGTGGAGGCCGATTTAATCAAAGAGAAGTTTAGTTTGCCCAACTTCTACTTCGCCGTCAATCGCTTTAATTACACGCCTAGCTTGTTTAAAGAAATTGCCGCTTTTTTTCGTAATAAAAAGTCAAAAGCTAACGTCCAAGCTTAGTTTTGAAATTATCCAATAAACATATCATCCTCGCCGACCAAGCACTTTTTAGCGGCACCAATTTTTTGATGACGCTGATTATTGCCAGACTATTGGGTGTAAGCGAGTTTGGTGTATATGCCGGAATTGTTTTGGTAATTCACCTTCTGGTTAGCGGAATCAGTGCGTGGATCATTCAGCCTTTTCAAGTTTTTTATCACAATAAAAATCAGGATGCTCGTGAATATACATCCTTCGTTTTTTTGAGCCAGCTTATTCTGAGTTTATTCGTTGTTGCATCAGTGGTTCTGATCGCCTCTCTTTTTTACGAATTTAGTCTTTGGTCGGCGGCATTCGCTCTCGGTTTTATTTTTCACGATTTTGGACGCAAGTATTTATTAGCCACAAATCAGGTGCGTAAAACCTTTATTCTCGATTTACTTGTTTCCATCGGTTTTTTTGTGGTAATCGCCGCTTTTTACTTTTTAGCCAATCACCAACTGAGCAGTCTTTTTCTATATCTGTCTTTGGCCTATGTAGCTCCGTTTATCTATACATGGACAGTTTCCAACATGCAGATGCTCTCGGTTTCGGCTTTTAAAACCTACTTGCCGAAGCATCTGAACGAGGGGAAATGGCTTTTCATGTCGGCCTTAACCCAGTGGTGGTCGGGCAACTTATTTGTTGTTGCTTCCGGACTCTACTTGGGAGCCGCTGCCTTGGGAGCCTTGCGTTTAGCCCAGTCACTTATGGGTGTTTTAAACATCATTCTCCAAAGTTTTGAAAACTATGTTCTACCCCAAACCGCTGCTAAACTCCAAGATGGTTTGTCGCTCGGAACCGATTATCTCGTAGATCTCACGCGCAAAGCTGCCTTGTTGTTTCTGCCTATTTTAATGCTGAGTTTTCTGTTTTCTTTCCAAATTATGGAAATTGCCGGTGGAAAAGATTTTTCGGAGTATGACTACGCCTTGAAAGGACTAAGTATTTTGTATGTCTTTGTTTTTGTAAGTCAGCCTATTAGGTTAATGATTCGCGCTATGCTACTCAATCAACACTTCTTTGTGGGGTATTTGATTAGTTTGGCCATGGCTTTGTTACTATCCAATTGGCTGCTTTCGGAATACGCCCTTATGGGTGCCATTATCGGATTGATAGCCTCGCAGTTCATCTTAATCGTTTATTGGTCGGTTATTTTACATTATAAATCTGTACGTCTTTGGAAATCATTCATATCATTTTAGGAAAAGCCAACCCCAACCGATTGAATGGGGTAAATAAGGTGGTTTATAATCTTGCCAGCGAGCAGCACGCCGCCGGGAAGAACGTTCAGGTATGGGGCATCACCAAAGATGTGGAGCACAATTATCCCAGCCGATCTTTTAAAACCGAATTGTTTGTCGCCTCAGCTAATCCTTTTTGGATTGACAGTACGCTAAGGAATGCGATACTGGCAAAACCTCAGGCGGTTTATCACCTTCACGGAGGTTGGGTTCCTGTATTTGGAAGTCTTGCTAAGTTTTTTAAAAAAAACAAGATTCGCTACGTATTAACCCCGCATGGTGCGTATAACGATATTGCCATGCGGAAAAGTCAATTCAAGAAAAAATTATTTTTCCGACTGCAAGAAAATGTCTTGATTGAAAATGCGTATCGCGTGCATCTGTTAGGCAAAAGTGAGGTGGAGGGCTTGGAGAGTTTGGTGCCACAAGCCAAGAGTGTGGTTATTCCCTACGGATTTAACGTGCACGAAAAATCCTTTCTCCCACCAGATAATGAGAAGTTTGTTATCGGTTTTATGGGCAGACTCGATGTTCACACCAAAGGACTCGATTTACTACTGGAAGCCTACGCTTCATTTTCTGCAGCTAAGGAAAAAGTCGAACTTTGGATAGTTGGCGATGGTCCAGAAAAGACCTTCATGGAAAATTATATTTCCGAGAATGGGTTGCGGAAAGTTACCCTATGGGGCAAAAAACTGGCCGATGAAAAAGATGCCCTGCTTGCGCGAATGCATGTTTTTGCTCACCCTTCACGCAATGAAGGACTGCCTTCCGGAATTTTAGAAGCTGCGGCAATTGGCGTTCCTTGTGTGGTGAGTGAAGCCACTAATTTGGCCGAATACATTGAAAAACACAAGGCAGGAATTGCCATTGCCAATGATTCCGCGGAAGAATTACAGCGCGCTTTTGAAAAATTCTACCAGATTTTTGCTGCCGGGAAATTGAAGGAATACCAAAACGGTGCTATTGAAATGATTGAGCAGTCATTTTCGTGGAAAACCTTAGTTGAGAAGTACGATGAGTTATACGTTTGAAATAAAATCAAATGACGACACTGACTTCCTGAAAAAAGTCAACTGGCAGCTCTTTCTCATTTTGCTGCTGATGATTTCGTGCTTTTTTACTTGGAGTGAAAACGTGACTATTACCCGCGCCATCAAAGTGGTGGGACGCATGGGGATGTTGGCAGCTTCTTACATGGTTTACAGATCCATAATAAAATATGGTGCTGCTGATAACCTCAAGACCAATAACGTACTATCCATCGTTTTTTACGGAATCTATCTTCTCTTGGGTTTTGCTTCTTTTATGTGGAGCACCAACGTGGGCTACAGCGCGCTTCAGTGGTTTATGACAGCCCAAACGCTTATTTTTTGCATGTACTTTATAAAGAGTTTGTACTTGCTCGATGAATATTTCCCTAATCATCCTATTCGGTTGTACAATCTTTTGGGCAACAGTTCTTTCATACTGATTCTGGTTTTTGTAATCGGGATGTGGGTTGCACCTGAGGTGTTTTACCGTCTCACGCATGGAGGCGAAGAAGCACGTTTGGGTGGATACCTTATGAACCCCAATGAGCTCGGCATGCTTGCTGGTGTTGGCGTGGCCGGATTGATGTTCGATATTCGCCGCAATCATAAGAAGTGGTGGACGATTTTTAAGTTGTTGGTACTTTTTTACGGGTTGTTTGCCACCGGGTCGCGTTCTTCACTTATTGGTGCCCTTTTGATTATTGGCTTTCACGTTTTGCAAAGTGAGCAAAAGAAGTTTGCCATAGCCGCTATTGCTGTAATGACGCTGGTTTCTCCCATAGCCATTTACAAAGTTGTACTTAAAGATGGCGACCCCGAACGGATGGAGGAGGTACTTACTCTAACCGGTCGATTGCCCTTTTGGTCGGCGCTGATAAATGAAGGCTTACCCCGCGAACCCTTGCTGGGATTCGGGTTTATGCGCATTGATTACAAGGAGTATTTCCAGGGCGTTCATACCTACCCCGGGAAAATGACGCACAATACCTTTATGCAGGTGCTAATGAATCTCGGCTTCATTGGCTTAGTGGTGGTGTTTTTTCAAATGGTTTTTACCACGAGGGGGATTCTCTTGGAAAATGCGGAAAAAAAATTAATGCTCTTCTGCTTACTCATTCCCATTATCATAAATTCATTCACGGAGTTTGGTGTTTTTGGTGAATCAAATTACGGTATTTTGTTTTACCAACTCGTTATTCTCTACATCTCCTATCGCCGAGGAGCCGTTCTTACGCCCAAACAAGTTCTTCATTTGAAAAAAACGGGTAAAATTGTCGTTTAGTCCTTCCATTTACCTGATTGGTTTCCATTTTCTGGAAAAATAATCTTTTGGTATGAATAGCAATTATATGATATACAGCTATTTGTGATGTTGGCAGTACGCTTGCCTTATTAGGAAAAAACAAGAGCGTTATGAACCAGATTTTTCACAACTTAGGAATGGAGATCGACGAGACCAACGGTACTAAGATCGATTTACTTTACATCAAAAACAACGACGGCAGCATCCGCTGGATATGGCCAATGGAGCAGAAGCAACCGCTTTTCCTTCATTTTTACAATGCTGGCTCCATGCGTGCTAAGTTTGTTGCTTTCCTTTTTAAACTTGTGTTTTTACTCGGTTTACAGAAATGGATTTTTGCTCAAGAAAGCCTCAAGCTAAATCCTACTCAAAGCAAAAAATTGTTTGATGTTTTTGGAAAAAACTGGGCATTGTTTACCGGAACGGTTGGGCCAAACCAGAAGTACATCATCTGCGAAGAAAACCGTATCGGTGAGCGCACTTTTACCAAGTTTGCACTTCGCAGCACTTCCAAAGCGCTTGTCAATAATGAGAAGGAAAGCCTCACCAAACTTATGAAAGCTGGTGTTCATGGTTTTCAATTCCCTCATATTAAATCTCAAAGTGACGTGCATGTTAAGCAATCTAGCAACCTTCTTCATAATCTTCGCTCTACCAACTTCACACCTAAGCACGTCATGGCTCTTATCGAAATGCAGCATGTAGCTTCCTCTTCTAAAAGCTTTGCAGCATTTGCCCAAGAACATAACATCTTTGAGCGCATTGCGAAATTGCAAGAAAACAGAATCAATGTACCTTACGGTATTGTGAAAAAATTGTCTCTACTTGCGGAAAAATTGTCTGACTCTCACTTGGATACCCATTTCGCTCATGGTGACTTCACGCCCTGGAATATTTTTACGAATGAATCAGGTTGTTTATTTATCTACGATTGGGAACTTTCTTCTGCAAATATGCCTAAAGCCTTTGATGCTTTCCACTTTGTAATGCAACAATCTATTCTGGTTGAGCATGCAAGCTGGAGCGAAATCAAGGAAAAGATTTCCAAGTTAGACTTGCAACCGTACATGTCTGCTGAGGATATGCTAAAGTACTTTGATCTTTACTTGCTAGTAAATACCTTGTACTATCTTGAAGTCTATGAAAAACAAAGCAAGTGGCACACTCAGGTTTACTGGTTGATGGATATCTGGAATCAAGCAATGAGTGAGCGTTTAACCGCAGCTGTAAATCCTAGGGAGTTGGTAATCCTTGACCTCTTTGACCATCTTTACGCTAAAGCTTATGCCGGATTAAAATTGCCAAGCATCAACCCCGAGAAAATCTCCGAGTACAGCGATATCGATATCGTTATCAAGGAAGAAACTGCTCAATCTGCTTTGAAGTTTTTGAAAAATCACCCACTAATCCAGCGACTCAAAGTTTCTAAGCGTTCTAGCATGACTAAGGTAATGGCTTTCACCCAAGCTCGTCAGGTTTTGAGTGTTGACTTTATCCATCAGCTAAACAGAAAAGGTAAGGAGTACATGGATACGCAAGAACTTATCGACAGAGCTTACCAAGATAAGCAGGGTGTCCTCAAGGTTGAGCTTGCAGATTTATCTCGCTTTATTGGATTGTTCTACGGTTTAAATAACGCCTCAGTTCCTGCCAAATACACTGCCTACGCTGATGTTTTGGATACAGATGCTAATGAATTAGACTATAGCCTTGATCTTCTATATCGTGAATCTAAGCCTCTGACTGACAGTGTAAAAGCTAAAGTTTACGACCGAGCTTCTAATCGTGGATTCAAAGCGGTTCTAAACAAATTGAATTATTTTTCGGACATCGTTAAAGACGCCCTCTTTGATAACGGAATGTTGATTACTTTTAGCGGTGTTGATGGAGCGGGTAAATCCACCATCATCGAACACACAAAAAGAGAAGTTGAAAAGAAATTACGCAAGCGAGTGGTAGTTATCCGTCACAGACCGTCTATTTTACCAATATTGAGTGCCTACAGTCACGGCAAGGCTGCTGCTGAGCAACGCGCTGCCTCAACACTTCCCCGCCAGGGCGAGAACAAAAGCACACTTAGCTCTATCCTGCGCTTCGGTTATTACTACGTAGATTACCTTTTCGGACAGTTCTACATTTACCTAAAATATGTACTCAGAGGCTACGTGGTGCTTTACGATCGTTACTACTTTGACTTCATTAATGACGGGGTTCGCAGTAACATTCGTTTGCCCAAATGGCTTACCAGAGCAGGTTACACCTTCCTTATGCAGCCCAATCTCAACTTCTTCTTGTACGCCAAACCCGAAGTGATTTTGGCCCGTAAAAAAGAATTGGATTACGATACCATTAATAGTCTTACGCAAGATTACTTATCATTGTTCCAAGACCTAGGAAAAGGTTCAGTAGAGCAGTACATGCCCATTGAAAATATTGACCTTAACCGTACAATGGATACTATTTCTAGTCAGATTGCAGTAAAATTGATTAAAGCATAATACATGACCAGCATCATCGAAGGTTTGATTCGCCTGCGCAATCCGAATTTTTCCTTTGCTCCGAGCATTGAAGCCCGAACGCTTTACTCGTTCATTTGGATTCAAATGTGGAGCATGCTTAGAGGATGGAAGCTGCTGTTTTTAGGGAAAAACCCCAAAATGGCTTTACTCGGCAGAAACACTCGGTTTTTCAACAGTCATAAGTTTGACTACGGGAAATTCATGAAATTGGGAGATGGTGTTTATATCAGTGCTTTGGGCGAAGAAGGTGTAAAATTTGGCAACAGTGTAGGCATTGGTGCTTATAGCCGAATTGTTGTTTCAACATCCCTCGATAACCCTGGAAAAGGCATCCGAATAGGAAATAATGTGGGGATAGGAGAGTTTGCCTACATCGGAGGTGCTGGTGGTGTGGAAATAGGTGACGAATGCATCGTGGGTCAGTACCTGAGCTGTCATCCGGAAAATCACATAGCCGAGGAATTAGATGTTTCCATTCGTCATCAGGGTGTAACCCGCAAGGGAATTAAGGTAGGAAAAAATTGTTGGATAGGAAGTAAAGTCACCATCCTCGACGGTGTTGAAGTAGGGGATGGGTGTATCATCGCCGCCGGAGCCGTGGTAACCAAATCGTTTCCTGCCAATGCAGTAATTGGTGGTGTTCCCGCCAAATTATTAAAAATGCGATCATGAATACAATATTAGTCTCCGCTTACGCCATTCAACCTTACAAAGGTTCGGAAGATGGAATGGGGTGGAATTTTAGCCTGCAAATTGCAAAACACAATAAGGTGATAGCGATTACTAGGGAAAACAACCGCGAGTGGATTGAGAAATACCAAAGTGAACATCCCGATGCGCGCTACGCCAATATCACCTTTTTGTATTTCGATTTGCCCTATTGGATGCGCTTTTGGAAAAAAGGCGGACGCGGTGCAATGCTCTATTATTACATGTGGCAAAAGGGAATAGTCTCTTTCATTCGCAAGCAAAAACTCGATTTCGATATCGCGCACAATCTAAATTTTCACAACGATTGGACACCTTCTTTTTTGTGGAAACTCAATAAACCCTTTGTCTGGGGACCGGTAGGACATCACTCATTTATTCCTAGTCAATATTTGAGTTCTTGGAAAGACAAGCTCAAGGATACCCTGACTTGGTGGGTGAAAAAATACTTTTGGAACTTTTCTGTCAACCTAAGGAAAACCAGGCAAAAGGCTCAGCATATCATTTGCATGAATACATCGGCTGCCAAGGAGTTGAAATTGAGAGATAAATTTAGCATTATTCCCTCCGTGGCTACTCAGGATTTTGGCTGGCATGAGGAGGTAGATTTTAGTAAGGAGTTCAATATCATTTCCGCTGGTCGTTTTGTTCCGTTAAAAGGCTTTGACCTGAGCATTAAGGCTTTTGCCGATTTTTTTCATAAACTCGACAAAACTGATCGCAGTCGGGTTAAACTTACCTTAGTTGGCAGTGGACCGATGAAAGAACAAATGCAGCGCGACATTAAATCATTGGGCATTGAAAACCACGTGGAAATTGTTTCCTGGATAGCCAGAACAGAGCTGATGGACATGTTTAAAAAGTCGGCATTGTTTCTTTTTCCTTCGCATGAGGGTGCGGGTATGGTGGTGGCTGAGGCCTTATCTTTTGGTGTTCCCGTAGCTTGTTTAGACAACGACGGACCGGGAGAATTTATCACGCCGGAATGTGGCATAGCCGTTCAACCACAGAGCTATCAAGGTACGGTTGATGCGCTTTCTCAAGCCATTGGCCAACTCTTCTCTCAGCCGGAAAAGCACCGCGAAATGCGAAAAGCTGCTCGCAAGCGTTTTGAAGATGCCTTTGATTGGGATAATCGATCGGAGCAGTTGCACGCGATTTATCAGGAGGTTTTGCAAAAAGAAGCCGTTACATGAACCAAAGAATCTTTGCTTTTCACTTATTGAATGACAGAAGTGGGAGTCCCAAAGTTTTGGCACAACTGCTCAAGGGCTGGCTCGATGAGGGCTTTGTTGTCCATTTGGGTACCCATTCTGAATCCACCGGTTTTTTAGGCGGGATTGATGGCGTGAAGTACCACCGCATTTGGTACAAGTACAGCAAAAACCCACTTATTCGTCTGGTTTACTATACGTTGAGTCAGCTGGTTTTGTTTTTCAAAATGTACCGAAGTATAACCAAAAACGATATCATTTATATCAATACCGTTTTGCCTTTTGGTGCGGCGTTTATTGGGAAAATGAAGGGGGCGCGGGTGATTTATCACGTTCACGAAAGCAGTGTGAGTCCGGCTATACTCAAATGGTTTTTGTTTAAAATGGTTGACTTATGCGCGCACGACATCATCAACGTTTCCCGCTATGTTCAGGAGGCGCACGCTTTGCGCCACAAGCGAAATCACTTGGTTTACAATTCTATCGATGAGGCTTTTTTGCAAAAGGTTCAGGTAAAAAACGATTCTCCCAAGCGCAGCAATGTCTTGATGATTTGCTCCCTCAAAACCTACAAAGGTGTTTGGGAATATGCGCACTTAGCCACCGATAATCCTGATTATCAGTTTGAGTTGGTGCTCAACGCCACGCAAGCAGAAATTGACGACTTTTTCGGTGGAAATGCAGACTTGCCATCAAACCTCAAGATTTTTGATGCCCAAAGCAATCTTCATCCCTTCTTTTCGCGTGCAGACATCATTGTCAACCTATCCGATATTGATCGTTGGGTGGAGACCTTTGGACTCACCATTATTGAGGGAATGGCTTACGGACTTCCCAGCATTGTTCCTCCGGCCGGGGGTATTTTGGAAGTGATTGAGGAAGGAAAAACCGGTTTGGCCATCGATGCTCGAAATCGTCAGAAACTCTCGGATGGGTTGCGTTATATCTTGGGAGATGCGGCACGCTACCAGCAGATGAGTGAGGCCGCAGAGCAGCGACTTTCTTTGTTTCGCGAGGCCAATCAAATTTCACACACGATTTCCATTTTGCGTCAAGTTTCCAAATAATGGAACAAAAGCTTTTTGGTATGCTTATTAATCAATTATAAATCAGTTTTTTAGTATTTGGCACTTCATTCGTTTTATACATGGAAAGTATAAAACGAATACCATGTCAAAGTCAAAAAGAAATCGCGTAGCCATTATCGGAACGGTAGGAGTGCCTGCCAATTATGGAGGTTTTGAAACCCTTGCTGAGCACCTTATCGAAGATTTAGGTGACAAGCACGATATCACCGTTTTCTGCTCGGGAAAGAAGTATGCAAAGGAAGAGCGTCGTAAAACATACAAGGGCGCTTCGTTGAAGTATATTCCTCTTGATGCCAATGGTGTTCAAAGTATTTTATACGATAGCATTTCCATTATTCGTTCTTTGTTCTTGGCCGATGTATTATTGGTTTTGGGGGTTGCCGGCGCATGGATTCTTCCTTTTGTTCGTTTGTTTACCAACAAAAAAATCATCATTTCCATCGACGGAATCGAGTGGAAGCGCGATAAGTGGAGCTTGTTTGCCAAACTCTACCTTTTTTGGGCAGAAAAAATTGCCGTTAAGTATTCACACATTGACATTTCTGATAACGAAGCGATTCAGGATTATACGGCTGCACGCTACGGAACACTCAGCCGCATTATTGAATACGGTGCCGATCATACTTTGAAAATCACACCAACGGAGGACGACATTCGTGAGTACAATTTTTTATCTTCACCTTATGCATTTAAGGTGTGTCGCATTGAGCCGGAAAATAATGTACACCTCATTTTAGAGGCCTTTTCCAAAACCAGTACCCTTCCTTTGGTAATTGTTGGTAATTGGAAAAACAGCGAGTACGGTGTAGGTTTGAAGGCGCAGTATGCGAGTCACCCCAATATTCACATCCTAGACCCCATTTACAACCAGGCCAAGCTCGACGTTATTCGCAGTAACGCTTCGCTTTATGTTCACGGACATTCTGCCGGAGGAACCAACCCATCTTTGGTAGAAGCTATGTACTTAGGTCTTCCGGTATTGGCTTACGGTGTATCATACAACCGCGTAACCACCGAGCATCAGGCTATGTACTTCAAAAACGAAGAGGATTTGATTCAGAAAATTGAGTCCGTTGATTATGATCTTCTTCGCACATTGGGAGCTAAAATGGAAAATACAGCAAAGCGCCGTTATGTTTGGTCGAAAATTGCCTTCAAGTACGATTTGCTTATTTCTGAAGCATTGCGCACCAAAACAAAGAACTCTATAATTCCCAAGGCGTCTTCAATTTCATACAACAAACTTTTAGAAAATGGCATGGCACATTTGAAAACTCCAGCTAATCAATTCTAATTTAAATACTACATTGCGACATGATTCCCACACTGATAATTACCCCGATTTTTGCTCTGTTATTGAGTTTGCTTATTACCCCAGCCGTTCGCAAGATTGCAATTTTGGTAGGCTTGGTTGATAAGCCCAATTTCCGCAAGGTTCACCAAAACCACGTGCCACTTATTGGAGGAATTGTGTTGTTCGCAACCACGGTGATTGCTTTGGGCGTTGCTATTCCATTCCAGCCCGAAACCTTTAGCCTAATCAATATTTTCCTGGCTAGCTTTGTTATACTAGTTATGGGCGTACTCGATGATCGCTTTGATATTCGCGCATCTTTAAAATTGGCTATTCAATTGATCGTAGCCCATTTCATTTACATGCAAGGCATTAGAATTGAGAATCTAAACGGATTATTTGGCGTGTATGAATTGCAAGAGTGGGTGCAGTATATTCTTACCATTGTGGTGATAACCGGCGTAGTGAACGCCTTCAACTTGATGGACGGCATTGACGGTTTGGCAGCGGGTCTTTCCATTGTGGGCTTTAGCGTATTTACGGTAATTTCGTTTGTGCTAGACATGCCTAATCTATCTTTGGTATTTCTCACCTTTGTAGGCGGATTAATTTCCTTTCTGTATTTCAATTTGTCAAAGAAAAATAAGATTTTCATGGGCGATGCCGGTTCCTTAGTAATCGGACTTATCTTGGTAACATCTTCCATCAAAATGCTGCAAACTGCCGTCGAAACCCCTAAGTTCAATCTTATCCTTACACTCGTGTTCTTAGTAATGGCTGTGCCGGTTTTCGACGCCCTTCGCGTTTTCCGTAAAAGAATCAAATCAGGTAAAAGTCCTTTCGACGCCGACCGTACGCACCTACATCACTTGATACTATCCAGTGGTTTAAAGCACGCCCAGGCATCCTTAATCATCATTATTTTTATCGTGCTTTTGCTAGCCTTGGGGTACTTTACCTTCTACCTTACAGGCGTGTTATTTGCCATCAGTTTGAGCCTCTTCGCTTTCTATTCGATTACCTATCTATTGCAAACGTATGATGATATGATTACGTGGAAGGGGAGGATTAAGGATATGGAGGATAAAAATAATTAGTGTCTGTCTATAAAGTCCGATAGCTTCGTTATGCTCAGTCTAAAATTTAGTCATCCCGACAAAGTCTTGTCGGGACTCCTAAATTTCAGACTTTCGC
>JBHYFA010000025.1:0-32391 GCA_051859825.1 Schleiferiaceae bacterium | reverse complement strand
ATTATTTGCTAAAAACAATACCTTAACAAACACCCTTTGCCTCATTCATTAAAAGGACGAAGATACAATGCTTTCTAAACTACATTTACTTTATTTACCAAAAATTAATATTTGAAGATCTGCGAATAGGGCTTTCTTGCAAATACTATCTATGTGTATGTTTGCGGTATGCGAAAGATCATACCATTTTTGCTTTTAAGCTTTCACTTAGGAGGACAAAGCATAACTCCCGAAAAGCTTTGTAAACTCCCTGAATTTTTAGATGAAAATTCGGGAATGATTGTGCTCAATGACAGCACGTTAATCTTACATAATGACAGTGGAAATGAACCTTACTTGTACATAGTAAACGATCGCTGCGAAGTGCTTTCAACACACTGGCTTATAGGTGTACGAAACATCGATTGGGAAGCAATTACCCGCGATACAAGAGGCAATATTTACGTTGGTGATATTGGAAATAATAACAATAATCGCAAAGAGGTAGTTATTTATAAAATCAAAACCGAAGATGTACTAAGTAAAGAAAGTAGCCAACCAGAGAAAATTCGTCTTACCTACGTCGATTCATTTCCCCCATCAAAACAAAGAAGGATGTACGATGCTGAGGCATTAGTTTGGCATAAAGACTCACTTTTTATCTTCAGTAAAAACCGACGTGAACCTTACGACGGTGTTTCTTGGGTGTTTGGCTTTCCTGATCAACCAGGTGAATATCAGATTCAACCCATTGACTCCATCCGAATCCAAGGCTTGAACCGAATCATGTCGTGGGTAACGGATGCTGCCTACGATGCCGGAAGTAAACTTTTACTTCTTCTCGGCTCAAATAAAATCACCGCCATTCAGGCACATCCGGATTCGGTGTTTTGGCGAGGCCGACAAACCACAATTAGTCTGCCAATGGTCACACAAAAAGAAGCCATTGGATTTGGATCAACGCTCTTATTTATTAGTGATGAAAATCATCCACTTATTCCTGGAGGAATGATTTATCGTTTTCCCAAAAAGAAGCTTTTTTCTCTTTTAGAAATCGACCCATTGGTTCAACCTTTTGATTTTTCGGTACGTGTTCAGGAAAAAATGGTTGAAGACTCTTTGGTGTTCAGCTTTCGTCTCCCCTACGATACTTGGATGGCTTACGAGCTTCTCAATCAAGAGGGCACTCAGGTGAAAATAGCAAAACCCACAGAATTAGAAAGTGGATATCATCAGTTTACGGTATCTCTAGAGACGCTAAATCCTGAGATTTACATTTTCAACGTCTTGATCGATGGGATTCCCACCGCATTCATTATTCGCAAAAAAGGAGATCCAAGAAAGGCTATTGAAGGGTTTCAAAAAGAACAACACCAACAAGAGCAGTATAGAATACGCGGAAATTAAATGCTTTCGTCATGGCAAATACACCAACAAATAATTCCGAACTTTTGAGGTTATCCACCGCCGGATCAGTGGACGACGGGAAATCAACGCTTATCGGTCGCTTGCTGTATGACAGCAAAGCCATTCTAGCCGATCAGATGGAGGCTATTGAAAAAGCCAGTCAGCGAAAAGGACTAAAAAGCATTGATTTATCACTTCTTACGGATGGGCTCAAAGATGAACGAGAGCAAGGAATCACTATTGATGTAGCCTATCGGTATTTCTCAACACCCAATCGCAGTTTTATCATTGCCGACACCCCCGGTCATGTTCAATATACCCGAAACATGGTTACCGGAGCCAGTACAGCGAATCTTGCCATCATTTTGGTGGATGTACGTAAAGGTATGGTTGAGCAAACATGCCGTCACGCATGTATTTCCGACCTATTAGGAATTCCACATATTTTCTTCTGCGTAAATAAAATGGACTTGGTTGATTACCAACAAGAGGAGTACGATCGAATTTGTGGACAGATTGCCGCCTTCTGCACTAGACTTAACGCCAAAGACATCCGCTTTTTCCCAATTAGCGCTTTACATGGCGATAATGTAGTTTCCGAAAGTGTGCACACACCATGGTATAAAGGCGGAACGCTATTTCACGCCCTGGAAAAAGTACATATTGGTTCAGATGAAAACTTGCGCGATTGTCGCTTTCCTGTACAAGGTGTTATTCGTCCTAAAACGGATGAGCACCATGACTATCGCAGTTATACAGGAAGAGTTGCCGGCGGGGTTTTTAAGCCTGGCGACGACGTAGTAGTGCTTCCCAGTGGCTTTGAAACCAAAATTACGGCTATAGAATTGGCTGGAAAGCAGATAGAACGTGCCTTCCCCCCGATGTCGGTGAATATCTCAATAAAAGACGACATAGACATTGGAAGGGGCGATATGCTGGCCAGACCGAACAATCAGCCCGAAATTACACAGGATATTGATTGTACGCTTTGTTGGTTTTCCACAAAACCATTAAAGCTTAATGGCAAATACATTTTAAAACATACAACTCAAGAGGTTCAGTGCATCATCAAAGAAGTACTTTATTTGCTAGATATTGAGCAGTTGCAACGACTTGAAGTTCCTGAAAAAATTGGAATGAACGATATCGTACGCGTTCGATTGCGAACATCAAAGCCAATCATGGTTGATTCGTACGTCAATAATCGTAATACAGGGAGTTTTAT
The DNA here is from genome assembly GCA_051859825.1 of Schleiferiaceae bacterium. Lineage (GTDB taxonomy): Bacteria > Bacteroidota > Bacteroidia > Flavobacteriales > Schleiferiaceae > CSBr16-58. Next base: position 29,780 of record JBHYFA010000025.1, on the reverse strand, counting down.
TCTTATTGATGAAAATGGGAATGATACCATGGCTGCAGGTATGATCAAAGTGTAGGGGCTATTTATTACGCCAAATTTCTATTCAACACTTAATAAACATTGTTTTATAACATCTAACCGCTAGGTCATAATTCTCAAGATCAAATTATCATTTTACATTTTGTAAAAGAAAATAAAGTCGGTTCTCGTTCAAATACACTTTTTACAATTGTAAAATACTATAAGGAAAGGATAGAGTCGAACTAGAAAATTCAAAGTATAAACAGCAATAATTAAGATAAATAAGATTCTCAAGTGTTTGCCTGCTTATCCTTTTTACTATTTTACAAATGTAAATTGATTTTCGAGATTAATGATTTACTTTTGTAAAACGTATGGAAGAAATTGTAAATCGAATAAAATTAATTCAGGAAAAATCGGGTTTAGGTAATGCCGAATTTGCTGAGAAGCTTGACATTAGTCCGGCTACATTAACCCATTTGTATAATGGACGAAACAAGCCGAGTCTGCATATTATTGCTCAAATTAGTCGGTTGTTTGACATCTCTACGGATGAAATTATTAACGGAAAGAAGCACCAGCCCCCTATTCCCCAAAGCCCGCCGCCGCAAAAAAATGATGCGTTGCCAGAAGCTAGGAAAAGAATTAGCTCGGTGATTAGGACTTATGAGGATGGGTCGTTTGATATATTTTACCCTAAGTAGTGGCTGTCTAGAAAGTCCGATAGCTTCGTTATGCTCAATTGAAAATCAGGTCATCCCGACAAAGTCTTGTCGGGACTCCTTGATTTTCAATTTTCGCAAGCCTCGCTCTCGAACTTTCTAGAGCAGCCACTTGCACTTTATGTATAAACAATAAATAATCGTTGTCTAAAGTCCGAGAGCTTCAAAATGCGCATTCAAAAATCAGATTACTACGTTAGAGTACTTGTGTTGCATATCGTGTCATTCAGGCTATATAAACCATTTCTAACGCAAAGCATCTATCATTAATATCACCTCCTTGAACAAAAAATCTAAATTTCCTTGATTTTATTGGGAAATCAATGCACTAAAGGCTTATTTTTGCAGCTTAATTTAATACTTCATTTCACAATGATTCAGGTAAAAAACCATACAGCGCTTGTTATAAGCTTAATAACCCTTGGTGTTTTGTCTCGTTTTATTCCTCATCCTCCTAACGCTACAGCTATTGGTGCGGTTGCCATTTTTGGAGGCTTTGCAATACAGCGTTTTGGAATGAGCGCTATCATTCTTTTTGCCAGTTTATTTATTAGCGACCTAGCATTAAACAATCTTGTTTACGGAGCGTATTACGAAGGTTTTGTTTGGTTTACCCCCGGCTTTGCTTTTATGTACGTAGGCTTCTTTATCAGTATTTTAGCGGGTCGCTTTGTAAAGTCAGACTTTAGTTTATCCCGACTAGGTGGTGCAGGAATCATTTCGGTAGTAGGCTTCTTTTTGATAACCAATTTTGGCGCTTGGCTTGGAAATCCAATGTATCCACAGACGTTTAACGGCCTCATTGCTTCATACATTGCAGGATTACCATTTGCTTTAAATCAGTTTATTTTCACCGTACTATACGGCACTATACTATTTGGAGCTTATGGATATCTCAGTCAAAAATTCCCACGTTTCGCCTAATTTTTCTTATTGGGAATACGATCGTTGGTTTAAAAATATTGATTTACTCGTTGTTGGAGCCGGAATTACCGGTTGCTTGACAGCGTACTTTTGGAAGAAAAAGTTTCCTAACGACAACGTGTTGGTTGTTGACAAAACCCCACTACCCCGCGGTGCCACCTTGCGCAACGCGGGTTTTTTGTGTTTTGGAAGCATGTCTGAATACCTCGACGATACCAAAAATCACTCAAGAGATTATGCTTCCCAGTTAATGCTAGATCGCTTTGAAGGTATTCAAATATTGCAAGAAGTCTTTAAAGGGCGAGATATTGGTTTAAAAATGGATGGCGGCTTTGAAATTTTTGCTGAGAATGAAGCCACTATTTACCAAGAATGTATAGATGAAATTAATGAAGCTAACAAGCTGTTTTCAGGTCAAAATCCATTTAAAGTACTAGTTGAACATGTCGCGAAAACAGGTTTAAGTAAAGAACTTCAAGTTATTGAAAATAAGTTAGAAGCGAATATTCATTCCGGGAAGCTGGTATCGGAATTTCAAGACTTATTATCCTCAATGAAAATTGATTTGATTTATGGTTTTCCCATTGATGCAATCGAAAATATTTCAGGTGGAGTTTCCGTCTATTCCGAGGGACGTCAATTCAAAGCGTCTAGGGTTATGATAACAACAAATGCTTTTACCAAATCACTTTTACCTGAACTAGATGTTGTTCCTAACCTTGGTCAAATTCTGGTTACCTCTCCTCTACCCCATCTCATTCGCAAGGGTAACTATCATTACGATGCTGGATATTATTATTTGCGACAGTTAGATAATGGCTCGATTTTGCTTGGTGGTGGTAGAAATCTTGACTTTGAGACTGAGCGAAGCAATAAAATGGCTCTAAACCCTAAAATTCAGCAGGCCTTAGAGGATTTACTTAAGAGCGTTTTTATCCCTGGGGAAAGCTACAGCATTGAGCACCGTTGGGCTGGAGTAATGGCTTTTGGTACTAATAACGAAAAAGCGCCCTTAACCGGGGCGCTTGGAAATATTCATTACATCGTTAGAATGGGCGGTATGGGTGTAGCGATGGCACCTATAACGGTAAAACGCTACATTGATTCACTATAAAACTTGCTGCACCTGTCCTATCAAAGACTGAGGATCGCGATAACCACGAATATTGAGCTTTACCCCTTCATCTGGGTGTATCACCATAAACGTTGGCATTGCTGCTACGTTGTAATTCGCTGCGGCTTGCGACCCATGCGCACGATCTTCGACATCCAGCTTTACGTTTATAAATCGATCATTAAACAAGGTGTACACTTCCGGAACTGTGAATACATTTTTATCCATCATTTTGCAGGGCTGACACCAATCGGCGTAAAAATCGACAAAAAGCATTTTATTTTGTTCACGAGCAAGCTCAAATGCTTTGTCGAGGGATATACGATAAAACTGGATTGAGTTGGGGTTTTTGTCTTGAACAATTTCCTGAGACTTCGTTTCTGGAGCCGGTGCATTTTTGTTTTCCTCAGAAATACGATCCACTGCTGACGAGCATGCCCATAAACTTCCAACAACAGTAAGACTAAGTGTAATTCTTTTCAAGTAAAGTTTCATAGATATGTTCTTTTTATTAGCAAAGGGTAAAAATAAATCCCCCAATCAAATATGCGTGCATGGCAAACATATTTTTTGGGGGATTCGGTCGATTTTAAAATTTATTTAATTCGTCGGTATTCCTAATAGAGGTGTTTTACCATCCGTAATAATCACTTTGCTTGAAGGTGATAAGCCTAATTCACGGAAGGCTTCAATTTGATTGTTGCGAAGAACTGCCGGGCTCAAACTTCTAGTCAGAACATCGTTGGCTTCAGCTTGTGCTTTGGCACGTGTTAGAATAGCATTCGCATCCCCTTCTGCCTGAATTTCCACAACACGCTTAGAACCTTCAGCTCTGGCAATTTTGGCTTTTTGCTCTCCTTCAGCCTGAATAAATAAACGTTCAGCCTCCAATTTTTCACGTTGCTTTGTAAATTCCATACGCTGCGCATCCTGCTCCGCACGCAATTTCTCTTCAATAGCCCTACTGAGATCAGATGGTAATATAATTGACTTCAGCAAAACATTGTCGATAATAAACCCCCTTGGTCCTAGTACCGTCATCATACGGTCACGAATTTTCTCTTCGATGGTAGTACGCTCACCAGAGTGCATGTCTTTGGCGTAATACTGGGCGCTGATGTCGGCAACAGCTGATCGAAACACCGGTAAAATTACCGTTCTTTCATACTGAAGACCAATTTCGTCAAAAATTCGCGGAGCTTCATTACGGTCTATGCGATACAGAATTGAAACCTCCGATGCAATGGTTAAGCCTTCACGACTGGGAAGTGGAGCTGTTACTTCAAGATTAATGGTGTTAACAGGAAACTTGAAAATGGTTGTGAGGAAAGGATTGAAAAATCTTGGACCTTGTTCAAGAGGCTGATAGTTAACCTTTCCTAGTTTTCTTTTTACTCCAATTTCACCTTGTCTAACAATGGTACAGCTCGAAACCAGTATCGAAGCCATAAAAAACAAAAACAATTTTTTCATGATAAAATGTATTAAAAGATTAATGTACGATTACAAATTTGCAACAAGTTAAAGCACCCAAAATACCCAAACATTCATTTACAACACTTTGTTTATGAGTGATTTATTAAAAATTTATTCAATAATGATGCCAATTACCAATGAAGTAAAGCTGAGGCCCATGTGAATCCACTTCCAAAAGCTGCGAGACAAATCAAATCACCTTCTTTAATTCTGCCTTGCTCCCAGGCTTCACTCATGGCAATTGGGATAGAAGCAGCGGTAGTATTGCCATATTTCATGATATTGTTAAAAACTTGATCATCACGCATACCCATTTTTTTCTGAATAAATTGACTAATTCTCAGGTTTGCCTGATGTGGAATGAGCAGATTGATATCTTCAATTTTCTTAGCATTGGTTTGCAAAGCTTCAATAATCACCTCCGAAAAGCGAACTACGGCATGTTTGAAAACAAAATTTCCGTTCATGTATGGATAGTAGCTAATATCGTTTTCATCAGCGTCTTTGATAATTTGCGGAACCCAATGAGAAGTACTCGGACGAAGTAAAGCCAATTCTTCTGCGTGCTCACCTTCACTATGCATGTGGGTTGACAAAATTCCTTTCGCATTTTCCTCGGCTCGAGAAACCACAACAGCTCCTGCTCCATCTCCAAAAATAACGGAAACGCCTCGACCACGTGTTGTCATGTCTAAACCGCCGCTATGAAGCTCTGAACCAATAAGTAACACATTTTTGTACATACCCGTCTTTATGAACTGATCAGCTACAGAAAGACCATAGACAAAACCTGAACATTGATTACGTATATCCAAAGCTCCAACTGTATGTAAACCAAGTTGTTTTTGCACTAAAACACCTGGACCAGGAAAGTAATAATCTGGACTTAAAGTAGCAAAGATGATAAAATCGATTTCAGACTTGTCTATTCCAGCTCTTTCAATGGCTACTTCAGCTGCTTTGGTACCCATGTATGAGGTGGTTTCACCTTTCGCCAAATCCGCAAATCGTCGCTCTTTAATACCCGTGCGTTCGGTAATCCATTCGTCATTTGTATCCATGAGCTTAGACAAGTCGTTGTTTGTAACAACATTTTCAGGCACATAATGCCCTACTCCCTTTATTCTTGAATTATACATACAGATTGTTTTTAAAGCTTGCAAGGTATTGATGAAGCACTTGAATTTCAAAATTGGATTTAAAAAATTCATGGGTTTTATTGTGCTGCTACAATGTATATTTGATTTTTTGATTTCATTAAATGGAAAACAATGATTATGAGAAGGTAAGGAGTGTTTTCACCGATTACCTTGAAGCACGCGGACATAGAAAAACGCCAGAGAGATTTGCTATTCTCCAAGAAATTTATGAGAATGACGATCATTTTGATGTAGAATCGCTCTATGTTGCCATGAAGAATAAAAAATATCGGGTGAGTAGAGCCACCTTATATAATACGATAGAATTGCTGTTAGATAGTAATTTGTTACGTAAGCATCAATTCGGAAAAACGCAGGCTTTCTACGAAAAATCGTTTTTTAGTCGGCAACACGATCACATTATTTGTTTGGACACAAACGAAATCATCGAATTTTGCGATCCACGCATTCAGCATATACGCGATACCATTGAAGAAGTTTTTGGAGTAAAGGTAGAATCTCACTCCCTTTATTTTTACGCGTATAAAAATCCACAAGAATCAAACAATCAAAACAACGACAAACCACAGTAATGAACATTGACGTTTTATTAGGTCTCCAATGGGGAGATGAAGGAAAAGGAAAGATAGTTGACGTATTAACCCGCAATTACGATATAATAGCTCGCTTTCAAGGCGGTCCTAATGCCGGCCATACCCTCGAGTTCGAAGGCTTAAAGCACGTTTTACACACCATTCCATCCGGAATTTTTCACTCTTCCGCAACCAATTTAGTGGGCAACGGAGTGGTAATCGACCCGGTTATTTTCATGAAGGAAATAGACGCACTCACCGCAATTGATCCAACAGCTACGGATAGACTTCTAATTTCGCGCAAAGCCCATTTGATTCTTCCATCACATCGTTTGCTCGATGCCGCATCGGAAGCAGCCAAAGGAAAGCAAAAAATTGGCAGTACGTTAAAAGGTATTGGTCCTACCTATATGGATAAAACCGGCAGAAACGGAATTCGTGTTGGTGATATTGAACAGCCTTACTTCGCAGAAAAGTACAATCAGCTCTTAGAAAAGCATACGCAGTTGCTCGATAACTATGGCTTCGATTACACTGAGTTAGCCGAAATGGAAAAAACATGGATGGCGGCTCTTGAGCGTTTCAAGAAATTACAATTGGTGGATAGCGAACATTTTCTTCATGAGAAAATGCGCAATAAAAAGCAAATTCTCGCTGAAGGAGCGCAAGGATCACTATTGGATATTGACTTCGGAAGTTATCCCTTCGTTACATCTTCCACCACAACCGCTGCCGGAGCTTGCACCGGTTTAGGCGTTGCGCCCAACCGCATTCGTAAAGTGTACGGTATTTTCAAGGCTTACTGCACTAGAGTTGGTAGCGGCCCCTTCCCTACAGAACTATTCGATAATGACGGCGACCGTTTGCGTAAAGATGGAAATGAGTTTGGTTCAACTACCGGCAGACCCCGTCGTTGTGGTTGGCTCGATCTTCCCGCGCTAAAGTATGCTGTAGATATCAACGGAGTTACCGAACTAATGATGATGAAGGCCGATGTGATGGGGAGTTTTGAAACAATTAAAGTCTGTACTGGCTATAAATACCACGGTGAAGCCATCGACCACCTACCCTACGCTTCTGATCCTGATTTCTTAGAACCGCAATTTGACGAACTTGCTGGCTGGAATTGTGATCTAACAGAGCTTTCTGATTGGAACAATGCCCCTCAAGCTTTGAAAGATTATGTGAAGTATATCGAGGATTTTACTGGTGTACCAATTACTTTGGTTTCGGTGGGGCCTGATAGGCAGCAAACCCTGCACATTAAATAGTGGCTGTCTATAAAGTCCGAGAGCTGCGTTATGCTCAATTGAAAACCCAGTCATCCCGCCAAATAATTGTCAGGATGACTAAATTGCTGATTTCCTTGTCAAACCATTGTGACTTTATTGCCAGACTAGTAATTGTGTTTATGTTTTTAGATGTTGGAAAAATCAATTTTATAGAACTTTAATACTTGGTTCTTTCCATTTTGAATAATAGGCTTGATTATTGGCAAGGCAAATACAAACTCATAGATTAATGCAACGAAGCTACACACATATTTTTTTGAGCCTTTTGGTTTCGTTGCTTTTTTCGTCTTCTTTATCTGCACAGAAAAAAGTGCTAATCAAGTACGCCGATGAAGGAAAATACCAATCGGCAAAAATCGCTGGTGAGGATAAAAATATCTTATTGGGTAACGTAGTATTTGAGCATGATGGCGCTTTAATGTACTGTGACAGCGCTTGGTTTTTTTCCGCTACAAACTCGCTTAGGGCATTTAGTAACGTTAAAATCAATCAAGGAGATACGCTATTTCTCTACGGAGATGTTCTCGATTATGACGGGAATAGAAAATTAGCCGAAATGCGAGGCAATGTCAAACTGGTTGATGATAGCATGCGACTCTTTACTTCTATTTTGTATTTCGACAGAGAAAAAAACCAATCCTTTTACCCGAAAAACGGACGAATTGAAGACGGCGAAACCACGCTCACAAGTAAAGTAGGGATTTACTATAATCGCACAAAATGGTATCATTTTCAAGGAGATGTAGTAGTAATCAACCCTGAATACGAAATTCGTAACGACACGATGCACTACCACACAGAGCGAAAGATAGCCTTATTTTTTGGCCCTACTACGATTACGGGAGACAGCAGTGACATATATTGTGAAAACGGATTTTACAACACACTTACCAATATTGCTCAATTTAATAAAAATGCACTCATCCGCGATCGCAATACCTTTATTAAAGGTGATTCCATCTATTACGAACAAGATCGTGGTTTCGGCCAAGCCTTTGAAAATGTTTGGATTTACGACACGATCGAGAATTATACCATTCGAGGTCAATTTGGCGAATACCTAAGAGAACCCGAATACGCCTACGTAACCGGATACCCAACCTACTCTATCCTCTCCGATGAAGATAGTTTACATATATACGGAGACACCCTTTTTAGTAAGACTATCGATAGCTTGGGAAATAAGCAACTCAACATTTGGCCGCGAGTTCGGTTTTTTAAAGAAGATTTACAAGGAAAATGTGACTCACTGGTGTACAAAGAAATTGATTCAGCCTTCTACCTTTATCGAGACCCTGTTATTTGGAACGACTCAATTCAAATGACGGGTAAGCATATCATTATTACCATGGTGGATGGAAAAACAGATAGTTTAAAAGTATATGAAGACGCTTTTATTTTGGCAAAAGAAGACTACGATTTTCATCAACAGGTAAAGGGTAGAGATATGTTTGCCAAGTTCTTAGATGATAAAATTTATCGAGTGCTTGTGAAAGGAAACGCACAGTCATTATACGTAATTCGCGAAGATAATGATGAAGAAAACCCTCCTTATGTAGGCATCAATATTACCGAGTGCAGTGAGATTACCATTCGTTTTGACGACGGCGAAATAGACCAAATTGTCTATTCAAAACAAGCCGAAGGAAAAACCTACCCTATACGTAACGTCACCGATGCGCAAATGAAACTAGATGGTTTTTACCCTCGATTCAACGAACGACCGGAAACAAGGTGGGATATTTTCCCAAAAAGTTATTGGGAAAATCGAGAAAAACCCGTGGAAGAAAAAAACATAGAAGCAAGTTTGGACAATTTGCACGAAATTGAGAAGTAAATTTGCCTCATGAACATATTAAACAGCACATTTTTTTAATCCCATTTTATTACCTACCCCAGATAAATTACCCCAGTATGCGAATAATCAACTCATTGTTTTTCAGACTTATTCTAATAAGCATTTTCCTTTTGGTAAATACTTTTGATGCAGAAGCTCAACGAAGAGTGAGGTTTGTTAATGTAACCTCCATTGAAGATTGGGAAGATGCGCTCGTATTGGCTCGCAACAATCGTAGGCTGATATTCGTGCACGTTTGTAGCGACTTAGCGCAAATATGCAATTCAATGCGCCAAATTACCTTCCGCGATCGCGAATTGGCTTCCTACATTCAAGAAAGTTTTTTACCGGTGTATGTAGATGGAAATAGTGAGTTTGGAGAGGTTTTCCGCGATCGCTTCGATGTAAATGTCTATCCGGTATGCTTATTTATTACACCGGGCGAACGAGTCACCCGAAGATTGGAGGGTTTCCAAGACCGCTCTACCATCACGGAAGCTGGTAATCGAGCAAATATTATTTACCGTGAATACCCTCGGCTAAGAGAAGCTTTTGTGGCCGGAGGTTTATCGCCAAGTGGACTGAGAACGCTTATTCAATTGGAAGTAGAAAACGAGGGAACAGAGGCTGCTAGACCTATTTTTCACCATTATATTAATTCCAAACCTAAAGACACATGGATGGAAGTACATAATCTCGAATTGATTTCCATGTTTGGCTCAGCCCCCGGAAAAGATGTGTACCAGTTTGTAAAGGAAAATCGAGATGCCCTTCAAGTTAGAGAAGGTTTTGATGGCGCAAAGTATTTTGAGAATAGCTTCAACAGAACTCTATCATTAGCTATTCGTAACAACGACAGAACACTGCTAGAGAAAATTGAAACAGATATTTTCGTTTGGTCTAACGATGATAATGCAGCCCAGCAGCAAATGATTTTAGAAATGTATCGCACCTTCTATCTTCGTACTGAAAATTGGGATGCGTATCGTGAACATGTGACCAAAATAGTCAATTCAACTTCGAGCAATGCTGAAACCGTGTATGCGCTAGAAGCTCGTTTTATTATTGAAAATTTCACCAATAAAAAAGCCTTGGAAATTGCCGTAGAGATGATGGAGGAATCCATAAAAACCCGAAATACCCTTGAAAAACAACTCTTTGTTGTTCAGGCTATGGTAAATATGCAAGAGTTTGACCAGGCTATTGGACGTTTACAAAGAATTCGCTCGGCTATTTCAGACCCATACGACAGACCCCAGATTGATCAAATTATCAGTGAAGTACGAAGAATGCAGGCGGAGGCTAAGAGTGAATAATAACCACTGCATCAGCCTTAATTTTCTCAATGCTAAAGTTTCATGTTAAATCCTCGCTTAAAAAAAACTGGTCTGCCCAAGGTATCAAAGCCCAAAATTGATGTTTTGGTTCAGGGCGTATTAGCGGGCGATTTAGCATCAATTTCCAGAGCAATTACACTCTGTGAAAGTCAGAATCCCAGCGACCTCATTTATAGCAAGGAGCTTATTCAATGCTTGTATAAACCCGATTTTAATTCCTACCGATTGGGGATAACGGGGGTGCCAGGTGTAGGTAAAAGCACTTTCATCGAATCTTTTGGTCAGCGAGCAATTGAGGCCGGCCATAAAGTAGCGGTATTATCCATAGACCCTAGCAGTGCAAAAAGCGGGGGTAGTATTCTGGGTGACAAAACACGAATGGAACTCTTGAGCAGAAACCCCAAAGCCTACGTTCGTCCTTCGGCGAGTGGGACACACTTAGGCGGTGTTGCTCGCAATACCCGTGAGAGCATTATTATTTGCGAAGCGGCGGGATTTGATCTTATTATTGTAGAAACCGTAGGGGTAGGCCAATCGGAAATTGAAGCCCTACACTTAACCGATTTTTTTCTATTACTTATGCTCTCCGGCGCCGGAGACGAACTTCAAGGAATCAAAAGGGGAATCATGGAAACTGCCGATGGCATCCTTATAACCAAAGCCGACGGCCCAAATGTAGCCAACGCCAAAAGAGCAGCACAAGAATATAAACGTGCTCTTCACCTACTTCCCCCTCATGAAGGCGATTGGATTCCTAAAGTAGATGTCTCTTCCGCCTTAGAGAAAAGCGGATTAGACACCCTATTAAAATGGATGAAGCTCTACAAAAACAAATGCTGGGACAATGGATACTGGCAGAAAAAGCGACAGAATCAAGCCTTATACTGGTTTGATCAGCAAATTCAAGCTGGTTTTTTACAGGCGCTAAAACGCAATTCAGACTTCAATACATTATATACAGCCCGCAGAAAAGAAGTGGAAAATTTACAAACTGATCCTTTTCAGGCAGTTGAAGGAATTGTTGAGGCGGTTTCGTTATCACTGAAAAAATAAGGTTGGAGTTTATGATTAGGCTTTTTTAATGGCTGGTGATACATTCTGATTTTATGGACAAGCTCTATTTGTCGAGTATGCTTATCTAAAAATATTTTTCTCTTGTACTTAAACCCTATCGTTTATTAACGTGTTACCTATAAAAATTCACAATCATGGCAACCCAACGTACCAAAAAGAAAAAAACAGAATCAGAAATTCGTGAAGCGTATATAACCTACGTTTTGCTTCATGGAAAGAAACCCAGCAGTGTTTTTGCATTCTGTCATGAACATAAAATTGAGGAAAAAGACTTTTACCAAGAATACACCAGTTTTGAGCATATTGAGGAAGACGTATGGAAGACGTTAATGAAATCTACCCTCGACACCCTCAATAGTGATGAGCAATTCGAGTCTTATTCATCAAGAGAAAAGTCATTGGCATTTTACTTCAGCTTCTTCCAAGATGCACTAAACAAGAGGAGCTTTATTACCTATAGCATGCCTAAAGACTGGAAACAGTGGAGTAAACCCGGAAAACATCCCATGCACTCTATCCGTGAGCACTTTCAAAATTTTGCAGAATCCCTACTTGCTCAAGGCATGGAAAGTGGCGAAATTGCCAATAGAAATAAATTGAACAATCAATATGAGAAAATCATGTGGCTGCAATTCCAGTTTCTACTCCATTTCTGGATTCAAGATAATAGTAAAGGTTTCGAAAAAACGGATGCGGCTATTGAGAAAGCTGTAAACGTATGGTTCGATCTGATTGAGAGAGGTGCGCTAGAGTCAGCATTAGATTTCGGAAAGTTTATCTTTCAGCAAGCGCAATAAGTAAAATTCATTTTTCCTACAGTAAACACTACCTATGAACGAGCAGAGTAAAATTCCTACCAGCAAAATTGAACGCGCTACCCGATTTGTAAAAACGGGAGGGAAAGTTGGCGGGAATTACGTTAAGTATTACACCAAGAAAGTTTTAACCGGTCAGGACGACAGAGAGCAGTTGAATAAAAATAACGCCGAAGATATTTATGAGTCTCTTAGTGAATTAAAAGGCAGTGCGCTCAAAGTTGCACAAATGCTGAGTATGGACAAAGGTATTTTACCGCAAGCCTACTCAGAAAAATTTGCACTTGCGCAATACAGCGCCCCTCCCCTTTCCTATCCATTGGTTGTAAAAACGTTTCAGCGGTACTTCGGTGAGAATCCGGATAAGCTTTATGATAGCTTTGAAAAACAGAGCAGTCACGCGGCTTCCATCGGGCAAGTTCATAAGGCTGAGAAAGATGGTAATAAGCTGGCGGTAAAAATCCAGTATCCGGGTGTGGCAAATAGCATTGAGTCTGACCTCAAAATCATCAAACCTTTCGTATTGAGGATGTTTGATTTAAACACCGAAGAGTTGAATCATTACTTGGGAGAGGTAAAGGCTAGATTACTTGAAGAAACGGATTATGAGTTAGAAATGCAGCGCTCAATGGAAATTAGTCAGGCTTGTAAAAGTCTTCCTGGTCTAGTATTTCCAAAATATTATCCCGAACTCAGCAGCGAGCGTATTCTCACGATGGACTGGATATCTGGTAAACACCTTGACGAATTCTTGGCTACAAATCCGAGTCAGGAAATACGAAACACCATAGGCCAGCGCCTCTGGGACTTCTTTGATTATCAAATTCACAATCTAAAACAAGTTCATGCCGATCCGCATCCCGGTAATTTTTTGTTCAGACAAAATGGTGAGTTGGGAGTCATTGATTTTGGTTGTGTGAAAGTTATTCCTGAGGATTTTTACAATGTGTACTTCCAACTACTTCGTCCGGAAGTAATAAAAGATGATAAGCGATTCGAGGAGTTATTGCTTGAGATGACTTTCTTGTTGAGTAAAGATAGTAACAGCTTGAAAAAGTATCTTTTTGATGTCTTTAAGGAAATGATAGTTTTATTAGCTCTGCCCTTTCACACGGAAGAATTTGACTTTGGCAGTGATGAATTCTTCGCTCAGATATACAGCTTAAGCGAGCGATACAGTAAGGATAAAACGCTGAAATCAGCTGGTGGAGCACGTGGGCCTAAGGATGGAATTTATCTTAATCGAACCTATTTTGGATTGTATAGTATTCTAAATAAATTAGGTGCGAAAATAAAAACACATTCAATCTTGTTTCAAGAGGCATAAAAAAAGCCGCCAAGCACACAACTTGGCGACTTCCTACGAAAACACTCCTACTCACTTATCTTAAATCCCATCTGGGATGTTCTTCATAATTACAAGGCAAATATATGATAAGATTTGATTCTACACAATAGTGAAATCACTCAATTTTAACTTTTTTTTGTTTTAGCAAAGGAATTGTTAATCTGAAGCAGGCGTACCCCTCTTTTGACTCAACGCTAATATCGATTTTAAGATCATCGCAGAATTCTTTCACGATTGAAAGACCGAGCCCTGTTCCACTGATGTTTTCTGCATTTGACGCTCGGTGAAAAGGAAGAAAAACATCTTTGACTTGATCTTTGGGAATCCCGATACCAAAGTCAACAACCTCTATACTTACACTGCGGGAGTCTTTTTTTACCAAACGAACGATTATCTCTTTATCGTTAACATACTTAATGGCATTTGAGATTAGGTTATCAAGAATATTTTCAAATTTTACTAAGCTTAGATAAACGCTTTGGTCTTCATCTATTGATGTTTCCAAACGAATGGTTTTTCCATTTACTTTGTTAAACCGACTGATTAGTTTTTCAAAGAAAGGCACTAATACAATAGGCGTTTTCACGTTTAGATAATCTGTTTCGGCAACACTTTCCATCGTAAGAACTTTGGAAATTAGATTGTTAAGTCGATCTATTTCAAGTTCAATTCTCTGAATTGAGCCGCTTATTTTATCCGTCTTTCGAGTTTTCCTATACGTATCAATTAATTCAAGATTAGCTTGGATGATCGACATTGGCGTTCTAAACTGGTGAGAAACCAAAGAAACAAAATGCGATTTCATTTTACTAAGCTCCTTTTCGCGAGCTAAGTTTAGACTAAGCTTCTCCGCCAATTTTGCATCATTGGTTACATCAATAATACAAGCCATAATTTTCAGCGGATCTCCTTGTACTGTTCGGTCAACAACGGTTACTCCCATACGCATAATGCGTTCCTTGCCCGTAATATGAATAAAACGAAACTGCTCTAAATGGGTAGAGCGCGTTTTCATCCAATCTTTAGCCTTTATGTGTTGGTAGAAGAAATCACGGTCGTCTTTATGAATTACTTGCTCTAAAGTGGTAATAGGGTTAGTTTTAAAATCATAACCCAAAGCCTTATGCAGTCCTTGACTTATCAGTTCATGCTTAAACGGAATGTCCCAATACCAATAACCAGATAAAACGGTTTCCAATACCGATTCAAAAGCAGCCTTCTGATCCTCAACTTTTCTTTGAATTACCTTCTTTTCATTTTCTTGGAAAATGGTGATAATTACACTCTTTAATACATCAATTGCAATATCAAAATCAGTGATTTTTTCATTAAATATCTGCTCGTCAACGTTCGATAAAAATAAAGCGCCCAACGTGTAATCAGCTCCATTAAGTGGAATAATCAATATCTTTTTGATGTTTTGATCATAAATATCATCGCTTTTATTCCAAGTTTCAGAATCTAAAAAAACATTATCTTCCAAGGAGTTATTACGTACATAATTATTTAGCCACTTATTTAAACCTTCGTTTTTTGAAAAAGGTGAAACGGGTACTAACTCCGAACCCATTCTCATACATAAGCCTACATGAGATACCTCTAACAAATTGCTTACACTATCTGTGAGCAAATGAAAAATCATGGACGGATCTGCACTATTTCCGTTCTTGCTCAACTCTCGAATAGCAACTAAAAATTGATTGCGACGGTTTGAATTGTTAAGCAGTCTATTCATATTCAGCGTAGCATCATCGCGGATAAGGCGGTGAGCCAATATATCTGCTAAATACTCCAACAACTGTACTTCTTCAACATCCCAAACTCTTTTTTCCTTACAACTATCGAATCCAACAAAGCCCAAAAAACGATTTTCGTAAAAAACTTTAACCAGATGTAAACTAATAATACCCTGCGAAACAAGGTATGGCTTAAAAACCAAATGTTTCTCGGTTAACTGATCTACATGGTACGTTAGACTCTGTTGCTGCTTAAATTCATCGTAAACAATTTGAATATCTTCCCACGGAATAAATGCGATTAATGGGTTATTAATTTCTTTACTTATTCCCTCTTTACACCACTCGTTTTGGTATCTGCAGCCATAAACATCATTTTCATAGTCATTGGAAAAATAATACACTCTATCAGAATTCGTTGCATTTCCTAGGGCCTCCAAAACTTGATTGATTGCCTCATGAGAATCTTTCATGCGAAGAAGCTTCTCACTAACAATAGGAAATAAAGAATATAAATTTCTCTTGCGCATTAGGAATATAGATTCGTAGTTTAAATATAAATAGGCCCTGTATAAAGATTCAAAGGTAGTGATATAAATTCCTTCAGGTATTGATTTTTTTATTTCCTTTGCAAAGTTGAAATACAGATTATGGCGATACACATCCTTTTGGTAGAAGATGAAGAAGTTCTGGCTTCAAGCATTCGAGAATTTTTAGAAATTAAAGGCTTCAAGATTGACGTTGCCTATAATGGTTCGCAAGCTGTTAAAAGACTTCAACAAGATATCCCTGATATTATCATCAGTGATATTTCGATGCCCGAATTAGATGGCTATGAGTTTATTAATGCCGTACGTAAAAATGAAAAATGGCAACACCTACCCTTTATATTTCTCACTGCTAGAGAAAGTAAGGATGATCAGCGACAGGCTATGCATCAAGGGGCTGATGACTTCATTAGTAAGCCCTTTAAGTTTGAAGAACTAATCACAGCTATTCATGCTCGCTTAAAAAGACAGAAAGATATATTGGGTGTGAAACCTAATTCACCCGAACTCACTAAAGACGAAGAAGCTGCACTCACTAATCTCTCTAAGCTGAGTAAAAAAGAACGCAGAATACTCAAATTGATTGCCGAGGGGCACACCAGTGCGACCATAGCTCAAACATTATTTGTTAGCCCAAAAACAATTGAAAATCACCGTTTTTCCATAACCAAAAAACTCGGACTTAAAGGGCAAGGTGTCTTATTAAAGTTTGTTTTGAAGGTAAGAGAGAACCTTTAAAATTTGTATTTTCGCTTCCCAATGAAGATTACTCTCGCCATAAACATTTTCCTTCTATGCGTCATTTCCATTTATGGCCAAAATGAACAACCCACCTTTGTTTCTTCCATACGAATTTCCGAAGAAACTTCCGAAGTTTTTGTAAAAACCAGCATTTATTGGAGTCTGGCTAAAAATACCACCTTTGACTCTATCCCATTGGTTTTGCCCATTGAAGCATTGATTCATGAGCGTTCGTTTTTCAGAAATGAATTGTTATCGGATCAAAAAATTAAAATCCATTTTGCAAAGAACAATCAGATAACTCACATAAAAGAACTTGGCGTTTGGGTTGATAGCAATCCCGTACTTTGGAATCACGATATTACACACCCGGAAGTTATCTGGATTCAACCACATGAACATTTTTCCGGATCGTTTGAAATAATTATTCACTCCACAATACATCTAGGTGATGCTTCTCTCTTCCCTAGTGGCTGGCTGGAAGGTAAAGTATTACTTCAACATATCCTCCCCTATGCCCCTCCTATTCAGAATAATAAATGGCAAATTACAGCTTTAAATTCGCGGGGGAATTACTTCCGCCAGAAGCATAAACATCAACTAAATATTCGTGTTCCTACCGGCTGGGGATTGGTAGCCAATGGCAATGTCAAAGAAGAAAATGATATTTTCAATGTTGAGGTTTTCCAAAAAGAGGTTTTCATACTAGCAGGGAAAAATGTTGCTTGGGACGCCCACAGCAAGCAGGGCGGAGCGTGGCTATCGTACACATGGAACTCCTTTTATCCAGCCGCATTGTTTCTAGAATCAATGCGTGAAAACCTCAATGATTACGGAAAAAAAATTGGTTTAGAAATAAATAATCAAGATTTTTTCGCGGTTTCGCTTCCTTACACCCCCGAATACATCGACTTTGGTAACGGGGTTTTTCTACTGCCCGAAGAAAAAAATCCGGTGGGCATCAACATCAAGTATTTCGCAAATAAAATAAAGTCATTTACGTCTAAACAAGCCTTATTTGCCCAGATATACTTTAGTACCTACCTAAAAACTACCAAGGAACTCAATTTCTTTGATTACCCTTGGGCGGGAGATGGTCTCGCTCGCTTTTTACGTGACGATTTTTTAGAATCTATCCCCAATCCGCCAGTGCTTAGCGGAAATCTCGAAGGAAGTATGCTTTCACGTATTATGTTGATTGATCAGCACCCGTTATCGTACCAAAACAACCTTCTATACTATTTTCTTGCTCGACAAGGTTTAGATCAACCCATTGCCAGTTCTACGGCTGATTTTACTCCCCTAAACTATCAATCCATTTTACAAGCAAAAACCAGTATTGCTTTGCAACACTTAAAAGCCTTCTTAAAGCCGGCTGTCTTCTACCAAGGAATAGAAAGTATCTTGCAAGCACCCGATAGTTTGGTGCCCGACTCTACTTGGGCTCAAGCATTTCGGCAGCGAAAACCTACCGATTGGTTTTTTGAAAATTACTGGTATTCCAATCGAACTACCGACTACCGCATTACCAATATTGCTAAATGCAATTCCATTTACGCGGTTACGGTAAAAAATCACGGGAGTGCCGCTGTCCCTTTCCCCATTACCGGATATAAAGAAGGAGAAGAGTTTATTACTATCTGGTATCCTGGACATGAAGGAAAGCGCAGTTTAGGATTCCATCACGACTCTTACGACTACGTTAGTGTGGACGGTGATATGGTTACACAGGATTTAAATCCTCGCAACAACAGCAGAAAAGAAAGTGGTTTTTTAGCGGGCAGAAAACCGCTGCGTTTTCAGTTTTACACCGGCGTAGAAGATCCCCATAAAGAGCAGGTCTTTTTTACGCCATCGGGAGGCTTCAATATTTACGATGGATTGCACGGTGGCTTTGCTTTATTCAATAGCACCATTATTCCCAAAAAATACGAGTATAGATTTGAACCAAACCTCTCCACCGGAATAGCCGATTTTGAAAATCCATTTTCGGGAGGTTTATGGCGAATTACCGGAAGGGCTTCGTTTGTTCATAATCACCGTCCGGAAAGTGGGCCATTTCACCGTGTAACATCGGGCTTTTTTGGCTCGAGCTTTCATTACGATGATAATTTACGCTTTTTCCGCTACTCCCCTTTTGTGCGCTTCTGGTGGCGAAAATCACACCCGAGAAACAATCACATTCACCGTTCACGTATTCGCTTTTTAGCCTTAGAACGCCAGCAGGCAGTAGAAATTAGCTCCAGCTACCGTTTACTTCAATTCACTCACGATTACGAAAACATCTCTATTTTGCGTCCTTGCTCGCTACAAGCAAAAACCGAAATCTCCGAAAATTTTGTGAAAGTTCAGGCCGAGTTTGATCAACGCTGGATGCTTCCCAACTCCAAATGGATGAGTGTACGAGCTTTTACGGGTGCATTTGCCTACAATAGTATTGGTGATCAAACTGATTTCTTCAATTTCGGACTTTCCGGAACGCAAGATTACGCCTTTGATTACTTCCTATTCGGACGTTCAGAAACCAGCGGATTTTGGAGTCAACAACTTTTAGTTACCGATGGTGGATTTAAAACCGGATCAGACGTTTTTGCCTCTTCCTGGATGAGTGCAGTGAACACCTATATTCCTCTTTTGGGGCCGCTAGGTGTTTTTGGAGATATTGGCTGGGCCGACGACTTCAATCAAACCTATTGGGGCTACGGAATTCGCTTGGCTTTTCTTACTGACTTTCTTGAGGTTTATTTCCCCATCCAAAATCAGGATAGGTATCTTTGGGAAAATGCCTATCCTAGAGAAATTCGATTTATTGCGAATTTTGACATAAATACCATTATCCAACGAGTAAGGCGTGGTCTATATTAAACTTCTCCCTTACTTTTGAGGTTAGAAAAGAAACAACGGTAACAATCATGAATAAGGCTTCAACCCGCAGAAGAAATACTCCCTCAAAATCGTTAATTCTCAAGTACCTTCAAGAGGCAAAAGAAGCCGTTAGTCACGAAATGATTGAAGCTTCCGTGGGAGAAAAAATGAATCGAGTAACTATTTACCGAATACTCAATGCATTTGAAGAGGACGGAATTGTACACAAAGTTGTGAGTGACAATGGTGTTGCGCATTACGCTTTATGTGCCAATAACTGTGACCACACCCACAATCATAATCATTTACACAATCATATTCATTTTCGCTGTGAGAAGTGCAATTCACTCACCTGCATGGATGAAAGTGTAGATTTAAAAGTCCCTAAAGGCTATCAAATAAAAAGCACAAATCTCACCGTTAGTGGCGTTTGCCCCGATTGTCAGCGATGAAGTCTAGCCGCTGGTAATACAAACTCAGCATCGCCTCCATTACCCATCTTTTGTAGCATTTGTGGTGATAGTTTTTCGGGAAACAATTCAAAAACCATTGAGCGAACTTCACCAATCCACTCACCCTGATGGCTGTTGCCTTCTATTTGGTGGTTACGGGCGGAAAACCAGTTTAAACCCGAGGTTTGATTCCCAATAATAACCTGCTCATGACTTTGCCCGTTGGTAATGGTAATACCGTGAGGAGCGATGGTGTTTCGATGAAAAACATTACCAGGACCATTTCTTCCGTGAGCATTGTCGATGATCCCCATGTGGCTATAGTTTCCTTCAAAAATATTACGATACGGGAAATTTCCGTGTACCACCATATCGCCGGAAAGCGTATGGAATACGTCAAAACCAAAAACTTTTCGAGAGGCTATCACATCTTTAGAGTGATTGTAGGCAAAAACATTTCCATTTCCGCCAGACTGGATAATCATGGCGTGTCGAAGGCGTGCAAAGGCATTATCATAAACCAAGCCTTCAGCAGTACCAGCCTGTAATATTACACCATATCCCCTACCGCCTTCTCCGTATTCATGGGCTTCAAAAAAGGAAGAAGCCGTAATAAGGATATTTCGACTTTCCCGAACATCAACATGCGCATAAACACAAGAATCACTGTAAACATCTTCAATGCTAATTCTATGGGCATTTTGAATACGAATATTACTCACTTGAGAAGATGAAGGAGTTCTGCGAATAATGTTTAAACTGCGAATGGCCACATCACGAATAGGATTCATTTTTCGTATTACTAATGATGGCGAAGCAGCATAATCTAAACGCCATGGCGATTCTACTTCAATGCGGTTTCCATTTACTTCCACTACTTTATTGATTTGTCCGGTTTGCCCTCTTCCCCAGTCACGCATCACTAAACGGGAGTCATCGTGAAAAACACGTATCAAATCTCCCGGAATAAATGCATTTGCCTGAGATAATTCTACTGTATTGCTTCCGAGAGCAATTGAACCGTTCACTTTTACTTCTTTTCTATCGGCGGCAGTTCCACTAATCAAAATGCAGTGTTGATTCTCGGGGATTTCAAAAATTAAAGTAGTCTCACGTCCTTTTCCACGAAGCTGTGTATTTGCAGGTATACGAATATTTGCACTGAAGTAGAACCTTCCTTCGGGGAATAATACCACTAGAGGTCGCTGAGGATTATTTAGTGCCTTTGCCAGAGCTTCATCACAGTTTCCTGCTTCTGGACAATTCACTCGTTCAAAATAGTATTTGGGATTGTTGAAGGCTGATACACCAGCATTCTCCCAAAAATTCAACTGAGCTTGAGCGCCAAGGGAAAACAAAACAATAAGGCCGATTGCGGCGCTGAATGGTTTAGTTTTTAGAAACATAGTCAATAGTTAATTTAATTGAGACTGGACTTTTTCTATAATCCACTCCGGAACTTTAATAGGTCGTTTATTTTCAGCATCAACAAAAATCAAAACAATTTTTGCGGTATTTAACAACACATCATCTTCATTAAATACCCGATGCGAAAATACGATACGAGTACCTTCCAATTCTTCAATGCTTGTTTCAATCTTTAAAAGGTCATCATATTTTGCCGCTGCGCGATACGAAATTTCCATTGATCGAACCGGAAGCATGATTCCTTTTTCTTCTAAAAGCTTATATGGAATGCCTAAATTTCGCATTGCTTCCACCCTTCCTACTTCATAATAAAGGGGATAGTTTCCGTAATAAACATATCCCATTTGGTCAGTTTCTCCGTAACGAACACGAACATTACTACAATGTGTATACATTATCATTTAATTGTTAACAGGTTGCCTAAAACATACAGTTTTATTGGGGTTTTCCGTTGGCAAAGTATGCACCCAAAAAAGTAAAAAATCAATACGAAATTCATTTTTTTTATCACTTTTTTATGCACACTTTTGCCCACATCAAAATGTTCATAAAAACTTTTTTTACCCAAATCACCCCATAGCTTCTTAACATGTTAAAGATGACCGAAAAAGAAATTACAGCCGCAGAAGTATGGAACAAATGTTTATTGTTTATTAAGGATAATATCAGTCCTCAAAATTACAAAACTTGGTTTGAGCCAATCAAGCCTGTAAAACTTCAAAACAATGTTTTGAGTATTCAGGTGCCAAGCAAGTTTTTCTACGAGTGGCTTGAAGAGCACTACATCAAGCTGCTAAAGGCCGCTATTATCCGAGAGCTTGGAGAATCAGCTAAGCTGGTTTACAGTATTGTCATGGAAAATTCGTATGACAATAAAACTCCACAAACCGTAAAAATCCCTAGTTCCAACCGAGGCTTACCGAAAAACGATAGGGCGCAAAACTATCCAGACATTACCAATTCCGGTGTAAGAAATCCGTTTGTGATTCCCGGATTGAGGAAAATTTCGGTGGACTCCCAGCTCAATCCTAGATATACCTTCGAGAATTTTGTTGAAGGTGACTGTAATCGTCTTGCTCGTTCAGCAGGATTTGCTGTGGCCAATAAACCCGGGGGAACATCATTTAACCCCCTAATGATTTACGGTGGTACTGGTTTAGGTAAAACCCACCTTGTACACGCCATTGGCATTGAAATAAAAGACAAGTATCCAGAAAAAACCGTTCTCTACGTTCGCTCAGAAACCTTCGCTGCACAGTTTATTGATGCCGTAAGAGGTAATACCATGAACGATTTTGTGCATTTTTACCAAATGCTCGATGTGCTCATTATTGATGATGTGCACCGTTTATCCGGTAAAGAAAAAACACAAGATACCTTCTTCGAAATATTCAACCACTTGCACCAAAGTGGTAAACAAATTATCCTTACCAGCGATACCCCACCGGTGGATCTGCAAGGCTTTGAGCAACGCCTACTGAGTCGTTTTAAATGGGGACTCTCCGCCGATTTGCAGATTCCTGATTTAGAAACAAGAATAGCCATTCTACAGCAAAAGCTTTACAATGACGGTATTGAAATGCCGGAAGACGTGGTGGAATACCTTGCTTACAGCATCAACAATAATGTGCGTGAGCTTGAAGGCGGACTGATTTCACTGTTGGCGCAATCTTCACTTAACAAAAAGGAGATTACCATTGATTTGGCTCGTCAAATGATTGATAAGTTTGTAAAAAACACAAACAGAGAACTCTCTATCGACTACATCCAAAAAGTGGTTTGCGACTATTTTGATATGCCTATCGATTTGATGAAGTCGAGAACGCGAAAACGCGAAGTAGTTCAAGCCCGCCAACTTTCGATGTTCTTCAGTAAGCAGCTTACCAAAATGTCGTTGGCAAGTATCGGGGCTCAGTGTGGAAATAAAGACCACGCTACTGTGCTTCACGCTTGTAGAACGGTAAATAACCTAATTGAAACCGATAAACGTTTCAAAGGATATGTTGATGAGTTAAAGAAAAAATTGAGTATGAGCTAATGCGTATTCTCGTAGTTTGTTTGGGAAATATCTGTCGCTCTCCTCTAGCAGAAGGTCTGTTGAGGAAAAAAGCTCCTAGCGACTCACTCGTTGACTCGGCGGGAACTTCGGGCTACCATCACGAAGAACCGCCAGATCACCGAATGATTCGTACTGCGAGAAAACATGGCGTGGACATTCGATCTTTACGAAGCAGAAAATTTGAAGTAGAAGATTTTGATCGCTTTGATTTAATCTACGCGATGGACGCGGAGAACCTAAGGGTGCTTAAGTCTTTGGCTCGAAATGAAAATGATTTAGCCAAATTGAATCTTATTCTCAACGAACTTCAACCAGGTAGCAACTCCGAAGTCCCAGACCCGTACTTCGGTGGTGACGATGGCTTTGATCACGTTTACACGCTTTTAGATCAAGCAACCGACGCTATCATAAAAAAGTATTTTTAGTATGAACACCGGCATTCTTTACCTCATCCCCACCTTTCTATCAGATACTCAAGCGCTGGGGGTATTGCCAATGTCGGTAAAAAAAATTGTGGAAGGATTAAGGCATTTTATCGTAGAAAATGAGAAGACGGCTAGGAGAAATATCAAGAAGATTGCCCCACAACTCCCTCAAGATCAGCTTAAACTTCATCCTTTAAATAAGTTTACCTCACCGGAAGACATCGCCATGTATCTCAATCCGTGCTTGCAGGGTGCTTCCATGGGAATAATGTCTGAAGCAGGATGCCCCGGCGTTGCTGACCCCGGAGCAGAAATTGTCGCCCTCGCTCACGAAAAGGGTATTCGGGTTATTCCATTGGTGGGCCCCTCCTCTATTCTACTGGGATTGATGGCCAGTGGTTTAAATGGTCAGTCCTTTACTTTTTTAGGCTATCTACCTATCGATAAAAATGAACGTAGAATTCGCTTGAAGGAAGTAGAGCAAAACAGTAAGCGCTACAATCAAACACAAATTTTCATCGAAACGCCCTACCGCAATCAGAAGTTTATCAAAGAAATCATCAGACACTGTAAGCCGCAAACAAAACTTTGCATTGCCTGCGATTTAACCTCAGAAAATGAAGAGATTAAAACGCAGTCTATTGATAAATGGACGTCTGAAAATATAGAAAAATACGACAAAAGGCCAGCGATATTTTTGTTGTTATCGACTTAGCCTTTGTCGTTAAGCTATTTGTCTTAGAGTCTAATTTGCAATATGCTGCTGGGCTTTTGATAGAAGTTCTTTAATTCCCTGGGGATAAGAACCACCAGCAGTTGCAAAGAATGCCTGTCCACCCCCGCCTCCGCGAATAATTTTACTCCACTCTCGAATCAAATTTCCGGCGTGTAATCCCGTTTTTTGTGCTTCATCACCCACAGCAATGCTAACTAGAGCTTTGTTGTTGTTTTCCCCGGCAATCAGCATAAATAGATTGGGATACTGTGCTTTGAGCGAAAAAGCGAAGTCTTTCACAGCCGCTTGATCCAGAGAAGATTCGGCAATCAAAACCTTTAAGTCACCTCGATCTTCAATCTTCTTCTTCAGTTCTTCAATCAACTTACGATTCTGCTCTTTTTCAAACTGCTTTAATCTTTCGGAAGCTTTTTCTAGATCAGTCTTTAATTGCTGGATCGCCTGAAGGGGTTTATTGGAATTCGTCATTTCACTTAATGCACTCCACTGCTCGCGATATTGCAAAAATTCGTTGCGCACAGCCTCACCACTAATAGCTTCAATACGACGAATACCTGCTGCCACGGAACTTTCCGAAGTAATAACAAAAGCTCCAATAAATGCCGTATTATCAACGTGTGTACCCCCACAAAGCTCAATGCTACTACCAAAACGTATAGCCCGAACTTTATCTCCGTATTTTTCACCAAATAAAGCCAATGCTCCCATTTCCATTGCCTCATCCATGGATATTGAGCGTTTCTCATCTAGAGCTGATTGGTCAGCAATGAGCTCATTTACCCTTTCTTCAATCCGCTGCAATTCTTCTGAACTTACTTTGGAAAAATGGGAAAAGTCGAAGCGCAAATAATCAGGTCCTACAAAGGAGCCTTTCTGTTCTACATGCGTTCCAAGGATTTCACGTAAAGCAAAATGCAATAAGTGGGTGGCCGAGTGGTTCGCTGCCGTTTTTCGTCTTTTTTCTCGATTTACCGCAGCTTGTACGTACTCAGATGCTGGGAGTGCATCGGTAAAATGCAGAATTAAGCCGTTTTCCTTTTTGGTATTCCAAACGGGAATATTGGTTTCTCCGTCGATCAACCAGCCAGAATCGCCAATCTGACCTCCGCCTTCGGGATAAAAGGGTGTCGAATCCAATACCACTTGATAGTATGATTTCTTTTTGTCTTTCACCTTGCGGTATCTACACACTTTAGCTTGACGTACATCCTGCGTATCGTATCCAATAAAATCTCCGAAGCCCTCGGCGAGTATAGTCCAATCACCGGCTTCCAATTTACCTGCGGCTCTAGATCGTTCTTTCTGCTTTTGCATTTCTTTTTGGAAAGCATTGTGGTCTAGCGAACGACCTTTTTCTCGCAGAATGAGCGAGGTAAGATCAACGGGGAAGCCAAAAGTGTCATATAACTCGAAGGCAACTTCTCCGGGTAAATCACCATTTGGATATTGGTTAATCGCTTCATCCAAACGATGAAGTCCTTGTTCCAATGTGCGGATAAATGCCGACTCTTCTTCGGTTGCTACTTGAGCAATCAGGTTTTGCTGACCGCGTAGCTCGGGGAAGAAATCGCCCATTTGTTCAACAAGTACCGGAAGCAAACGAGCCAAGAAAGGCTCTTTTATTTCCAACGTAGAAAACGCATAGCGGACAGCTCTACGAAGAATGCGGCGAATTACGTAACCCGCTCCGGTATTTGAAGGAAGCTGACCATCAGCAATGGCGAAACTCACGGTGCGCAGGTGATCAGCCATTACACGCATGGCGATATCCGTTTGCTGATTGTCGCCGTACTTACGTCCACTTAATTCTTCAATCTTCTTAATTATCGGTTGAAAAACGTCGGTGTCGTAACTCGATGTTTTACCTTGCAGCACCATACACAAACGCTCGAAGCCCATCCCCGTATCTACGTGCGTGGCGGGTAAAGCTTCCAGCGAGCCATCCGCTTTACGGTTGAATTGCATGAAAACCAAATTCCAAATTTCGATAACCTGAGGATGGTCGGCATTTACCAGACTAGCACCGGAAACCGCTTGACGTTCTTCATTAGAACGCATATCCACGTGAATTTCTGAGCAAGGCCCACAGGGTCCGCTATCACCCATTTCCCAGAAGTTATCCTTTTTATTGCCATTGAGAATGCGTTCAGCCGGAACATGCTTAGCCCAAAATGCGGCAGATTCCTCGTCACGGGAAAGATTTTCAGTCGAATCCCCTTCAAATACCGTAACATACATTCTATCCGGATCAATACCATATTCTTTGGTAAGAAGCTCCCATGCCCAATTGATTGCATCTTCTTTGAAGTAATCTCCAAAAGACCAATTGCCCAGCATCTCAAAAAGTGTGTGATGATAGGTGTCGACCCCAACTTCCTCTAAATCATTATGCTTACCACTTACTCGGAGACATTTTTGTGTGTCCGCTACTCGTTTAAAGTCTGGTGTAGCATTTCCCAAAAAATAATCTTTAAAGGGATTCATTCCCGCATTGATAAACATCAATGTTGGGTCATTTTTCACCACGATTGGAACAGAAGGGACGATTTTATGTTGTTTGCTTTCAAAAAAATCTAGGAATTTTTGGCGGATTTCAGCAGAAGTTAGACCCATAAGGTTTTAAAAGGATTTTAAAGTTTCATTGTGGAAAACCCACATTCATCAAACTATACACTATCTTTGCAGGCTGTAAATTTGACACAATCAAATAGTATATTTTGAGGTGCCAAAATTAGCAAAGAACAGTCAATGGCAAAGGTAAAATATTATTACGATCAGCGCACTCTATCTTACAAAAGAATAGAGCGTTCTGCGTGGGATAAATTTAGAAATACCGCTATTTTTATTACGGCGGCGGCTTTATTTGCGTTTTTAGGAATTATTCTCGCTGATTACTTTATTGAGTCTCCTAAAGAGAAGTATTTGAAACGCGAATTAGAAAACATGCAGTTTCAATACAAAGTTATTAAAGGTAGAATGGACAACCTATCCGTTGTATTAGAAGACTTGCAATATCGTGATGACAATATTTACAGAGTAATTTTTGAAGCTGACCCCATTCCAAACTCAATTCGTAAAGCGGGTTTTGGAGGTGCTAATCGTTACGAAAAATATGAGGGTTTCGATAATTCAAAAATGATTATGGAAACCATGCAGCGCTTAGATGAGTTAACCAAGCAAACTTACATTCAATCTAGAAGTTTCGATGATGTTATAGAGATGGCTCGTAATAAGAGTCAAATGTTAGCCTCGATTCCTGCCATTCAACCCATAGCGAATAAAGATTTAACCAGAATCGCGTCGGGTTTTGGTTTTCGCTTCCACCCTATTCACAAGATTAGGAAGATGCATACCGGAATTGACTTTACTGCGCCTACTGGTACACCTATTTATGCCACTGGAGACGGAGTGGTTGACAATGATCCTAAGAAAAGAGATGGTGGATATGGAAATTATGTGGTAATTGACCACGGCTACGGGTATCAAACACTATATGGTCACATGAGTAAGGTGAATGTACGTAAAGGCCAGAGGGTGAAAAGAGGTCAGGTTATCGGTTTTGTTGGCAGCACTGGAACTTCTACCGCACCACACTTACATTATGAAGTTATAAAGAATGGTGTAAAAGTGAATCCTGTAAACTTCTTTTACAACGACCTTACTCCTGAAGAATATGAGCAGATGATTATCATTTCATCCCAAGAAAATCAATCTTTCGATTAATCAATCTGCGTTTTAATCTTATGGATATTAACGAACTCCCGCCTGAAAAAATATACTTCTCTATTGGAGAGGTGGCAGATATGTTTGGAATCAACGCCTCAAACATTCGATATTGGGAGAAAGAGTTTCCCATTTTACACCCTCGTAAAAGCAGAAAAGGAAGTAGGATGTATTCCCGAAGTGATTTAGAAAATCTTCGGGTTATTTTTCACCTGACCAAAGAAAGAGGTTTTACCATCGATGGTGCACGGAAAGTTTTGGACAACAAAAAAGAGGATACACAAAAGATAGCCGAAGCCGTAGCTCGTCTAAAAAAAATTCGTAGCGAGCTTATAGCTTTGAAGGAAAGTTTGTGAAAAAAATCGAATGCCTTTGTTCTAATTACGTGCTCGTAATTCTCCAAAACATTTATAATTCCGCATCCATTTTCGCTAGCTCTAACTTGATTCATCACGAAGAATAATTGTAACGCATTGAATAATAAACAAAAAATGCCCCCTACGAACAAACAAATATTTTTTTTATAAGTATTTGCAAAATTTAAACTCTGCATTACATTTGCACCTCCAAAAACGGTGGTTGTAGCTCAGTTGGTTAGAGCGCTTGATTGTGGTTCAAGAGGTCGCCGGTTCGAGCCCGGTCTTCCACCCTTGTTAAAAAGCTGTCTGCAAAGGCAGCTTTTTTTATTTGAACTCTCTGTGTAGAAAGCCCCGTGAGCATAACAAAACTATCCGGCTTAATTTACAGACACCCCTATTGGCTTTCTATAAAGTTCGAAAGCGATGCATGCGAAATCGGGAAACTGAAGTAAGTGACTTCGTTTTCAGATGAGCATAACGAAGCTATCGGGCTTTATATAAAGCCAAATTTAGTAACTTGGAAAGTTGTCCAACAAACCCCACTCTCTCCCCTCTTTCAATTCACAGACATAATGCTGAATACCGTTGGTTAATACCATAATCGGGACATTCAGTGCCATGTTATAAAAACCAACTTGATCAAGGGTTTTCTGCTGCAAAGGCACATGAATAGCTTTGCATTCTATCAGCATAAAGGCTTTGGCTTGACGGTACACCAGCACATCAAAACGCTTCTTTTTACCCGCGACCGCAATTTCTTTTTCCAAAGCAAAACACTCTAAGGGAAAACCACGGTGATGATGTAAAAATAACACCAAATGCTGTCGCACCCATTCTTCTGGGGTGTACTTTAGCCACCGCCTGCGCACAACATCCCAAATCTTCCCAGATTGTATATCAATATTAGGACTAGGTTCTGGAAAATTAAGCGTATCTATCATAAATTCTTTTCTAAATCCGTAATCACTCAACATTCATCGCACAACAACGTTGTTGTCTCATGGTATAGGTTGCCCTCTATTTTGTTAAAAACTTTC